>NZ_VFTA01000009.1:0-208281 GCF_007003935.1 Mesorhizobium sp. WSM4310 | reverse complement strand
CCGCGCCCAAAACGCGGGGGCGTTTCTCAAGGGGCTTCCCGCTTCAAATGACCGCGGAAAGCAAATAGCATCCATGTTCGGTACCCGCGCCAGACGGTAAACCGGTGGGAGGACAGCATGACCGACACGACCTCTAATCAACCGGTCGGCAGCACGGCAGCGGACAGGGCGCGTGCATCCGAACTCAGCGCCGTCGGACGGTTCCTCAAGGCTACCGAGCTCGACACGCGCATGCTCGGCATGATCGGCGCGCTGCTGGTCATCTGGGTCGGCATCCACATATTGTCGGGCGGGCTTTTTCTGACGCCGCGCAATCTGTGGAACCTGTCGGTGCAGACCTCGTCGGTCGCGATCATGGCGACAGGCATGGTGCTGGTTATCGTCATGCGCAACATCGACCTCTCGGTCGGATCCGTCGAAGGCGTGATCGGCATGATCATGGGCGTGGCGCAGGCCGAATTCCTGATCCGCGTCGTCGGTTTCCAGCTTGGAAACCCCTGGCTCTGGATCATCGCGCTGGCGGCCGGCGTGGCGCTTGGTCTCCTGATCGGCGCGTTCCAGGGCTTCATCATCGCCTATATGGAGGTCCCGGCCTTCATCGTGACGCTGGGCGGCCTGCTGGTCTGGCGCGGCATGGCATGGCTGATCACCAGCGGGCGCACGGTCGCGCCGCTCGACACGACCTTCCAGCTGATGGGCGGCGGACCACGCGGCTCGATCGGCGCCACCGCCAGCTGGATCGTCGGTGTCGTCGCCTGTGTGGCGGTCGCCTTCATGCTGCTCAACGGCAGGTCGCAGCGCAAGCGGTTCCACTTTCCGCTGCGCCCCGTTTGGGCCGAGACCTTGCTTGGCGTGGTTGCCTGCGCCGCTATCCTTGGCGCCGTCTGGATCGCCAATTCCTATCCATGGCCGATCGGCATCGTGCGCCAGTACGCCCAGCAGAACGGCATTACCGTTCCCGAAGGCGGGCTGTACATCGCGCATGGCATTGCCATACCGGTGCTGATGGCGGTGGCCGTGGGCATCATCATGACCTTCATCACCAAGCGCACGCGTTTCGGCCGTTATGTTTTCGCCATTGGCGGCAATCCGGAGGCGGCCGAACTTGCCGGCATCAACACCCGCTGGGTGACCATGAAGGTGTTCATGATCATGGGCGTGCTGGCCGCGGTCAGCGCGGCGATCTCGTCGGCCCGGCTCAACGCGTCGACCAATGCGCTGGGCACGCTGGACGAGCTTCTGGTCATTGCCGCCGCCGTCATCGGCGGCACGTCGCTCGCCGGCGGCTCCGGCACGGTGATGGGCGCCATGCTGGGCGCGCTTCTGATGCAGTCATTGCAGTCGGGCATGGTGCTGCTCGGCATCGACTCACCGCTGCAGAGCATCGTCGTCGGCGCCGTGCTGGTCATCGCGGTGTGGCTCGACACCGTCTATCGCAAGCGGGTTTAGGGGAGAAACGATCATGGCCGACAAAATCGCTCCCACAACTGCCCCCATTGGCACGCCGCTGATCGACATGCGCAACATCTCGATCGCCTTTGGCGGCATCCGCGCCGTCGACGATGCCTCGATCGATCTTTTCCCCGGCGAGGTGGTGGCGCTGCTCGGCCATAACGGCGCCGGCAAATCGACGCTGATCAAGATCCTGTCGGGCGCTTACAAGCGCGATGCCGGCCAGATCTTCGTCAATGGCGAGGAGGCTTCGATCTCCAACCCGCGAGACGCCAAGAAATACGGCATCGAGACCATCTACCAGACGCTCGCCTTGGCCGACAATGTCGACGCCGCCGCCAATCTGTTCCTCGGCCGCGAGCTGATGACGGGCTGGGGCACGCTCGACGACGTTGCCATGGAGGCCGAGGCGCGCAAGGTGATGGGCCGGCTCAATCCGCGCTTCCAGCGCTTCAAGGAGCCGGTGATCAAGCTGTCGGGCGGCCAGCGCCAGTCGGTGGCGATCGCGCGCGCGATCTTGTTCAACGCCCGCATCCTGATCATGGACGAGCCGACGGCAGCCCTTGGTCCGCAGGAGACGGCGCAGGTCGGCGAACTGGTCAGGCAGCTCAAATCCGATGGTATCGGCATCTTCCTGATCAGCCACGACATCCACGATGTCTTCGAGCTGGCCGACCGGGTCTGCGTGATGAAGAACGGCCAGGTCGTCGGCACCGCTCGTACCACCGATGTCACCCAGGACGAGGTGCTGGGCATGATCATCCTGGGCAAATGTCCTCCGGGCGCCATCCCCGGGCCGGGTGCGCTGAAGATCGCCGCCTGAGGCCTGCCGACGGCCCGAAATGGGCTGATCGGCATGGCCGGTTGCCGCTCACGTGATATGCCAGTGATCGCGATGGCTTGGCCTTGCCATTGTGTTGGCCTGATGACTTGCCCATAAAGGTCCGGTATTGCTCATGGACCGCATCATCCGTTGAAGAAACTCTTTCCAATCGTTGCGTTCATCGCCGTAGCGCTGATCAGCATGACCATGGCGGGGTTCGCCTATTTCGCGACACAGGAAGCCTCCCGCATCAAGTTCGAGGCGGCGGCCGACGACGCCCTCAACCGGATCGAGAGCCGTATCGACCTGCATTTGTCGCTGCTGCGGTCGACACAGGCCCTGTTCGACGCCCGCAATGGGGATATTTCTCAGAGCGAGTTCAAGGCGTTTTTCAACGCGCTGGACATCGACAACAATTTCGCCGGCCTGCGTGGCATCGGATTCCTCAGGCTGGTCAAGACAGGTGACGAGGCGGCGGTCGAACGCGACATCCTGCACGATTTTGGCGCCAGCCATCCGGTCTATCCGGACACGACGCAGCCCTGGCGTGCGCCCATCATGCTCTTCGAGCCGCTGGATCCGTCCAACCAGAGCGGCATCGGATACGACATGTTCAGCGAACCGGTGCGGCGCGCGGCGATCGAAAAGGCGATGGCCGACGACCGCCAGCATGCGAGCGGGCTGGTGCAACTGGGCCAGGGCACAGGCGCGAAACAGACCTTCCCCGGCTTTCTGGTTATCGTGCGGCTCAACGTCGAAACCGCGCCGGAGGTCATCAACGCATCACGATCCTCGACCGCGGGCTTTCTCTATGCGGCTTTCCGGGCCAGCGACCTGTTCCAGATCGCGCTCAGCCGCGCGCCGCTGCTGCCGGTCAACACCGAGATCTATGACGGCGCGGTGAACGGCGACAATCTCTTGTTCCGGTCGGAGACGCCGCCGGCCTCCGCCTTTGGCGACCGGCTGCTGGTCACCCGCAAGATCACGGTGGCCGGCCGCCCGTGGACTGTGCTGTTCCGGCCGACCAGCGCCTTCGCGCAGCCGTCTTCGCGCGCCATCCCGATGATGCTGGGGCTGTTCGGCCTGCTCGCGGCGGGCGCCATCGCGCTGGTGGCACGCTATCAGGAGCGCGCCTATGAGGCGGCCTCGCGCCTGCACGAGACGACCGAAAAGAGCCTGCTCGAAAAGGATCTGATGCTGCAGGAGATGAAGCATCGCATCAAGAATTCGATCACCCGGGTGCTGGCGATCGCGCGGCAGACGGCGTCGCGGGCGACCGACGTCAACGAGTTTTCGGCGTCTTTTTCGGCCAGGCTGCAGGCGATGGCAGCCTCCCAGGACATGCTGACGCGCTCGCGCTGGCAGAAGGCCGATCTCGCAGACCTCCTGCGCATCGAGCTTGGCCAGGTGTTCGGCAAGGACCTGCCCGAGGGGTTGTTGTCGGGACCGGAGGTGCTGCTCGACGAGACCACGACGCAGGCGCTTGGCCTGACCTTCCATGAGCTGGCGACCAATGCGCTGAAATATGGCGAAGCCGGCAATTCCGCCAATTCGCTCAGGAGCGACTGGGCGCTCAAGGTCGAGTGGTCGGTGGAAGGGCGCGGGCGGGAGCGGACACTGGTGCTGAACTGGCGGGAGGCCGGGAAGAAAAAAGTCGAGGCGCCGGCCGAGACCGGATTCGGCACCAAGCTGATCGACCTCAACGTCACGCGCGAACTGCGCGGCACGATCAGGCGCGATTTTCGGGCCGACGGTCTGAAGGTAGAAATCAAAATTCCGCTGACAGGCTGAGACGAATATTCAGGGCGATGGCAAACGGCACGCCCATACGTGGAAAATCCGGAGGCCGGCGGACCGGCCTCCGGATCGAAGTTTCGACTGTCGCCGAATCAGTTGCAGCGCGCCGTGTAAATCCGGCCGCGATGATCGCGATACTGGCAATAGCCGTTGCGCAGGTTGCGCACTAGCAGGCCGGAACCGGCACCGACAGCCGCACCGATCAGCGCGCCCTTGCCGCCACCGACCAGACCGCCGACGCCGGCGCCAATCAAGCCGCCGCCAACCACGTCCTGCTCGGTGGTGGTGCAGCCGCTGAGAGCGGCCACCGCAACCATGGCAATAATCATCTTCCGCATTGAGTCACTCCTCACTTGTGTCCACACTTTGGTAAGCTCCAGCAGTCATTTAGCATGAAATGACGGCCTTTGCCGCGCGAATTTATTCTTGGCTAAGATAGTCTTTTTCTGGGCGCACCGCATTCGATGCCATGACAAGGCTGGAAATGGCAAGAGAGGCGTCGAGGCTCCCGTCGGGACGCACCTTCCAGACGACCTGGTCGTAGTCATCCTCAAGTGCTGGATCGACAGCGAGACATCTGGCGACGATGTGCTGCGCCTGCCCCTGCACGTCGCCCATGGCAAACGGTCGTTCGGCAGTGCATTCGTCGGCGGTTTCGAAAATGCTCACCGGCACCTGAAGCTCACGACAATCGGTCATCGAGTTGCTGCAGCCGATGACAAGCAACAATGCAGCGATGTGTTCCATGGCGACATGTCCTCTCGCCACAACAACGGCCCATATCGGCCAAAAGTTCCTGAGCGGGCGGCGTGACATGCGAATAGTGCCCGGCGCTGCAAACGGTTAACAGCGCGCACTGTTGCCAGCAGGGGATTCGGTCAGGTCAGCTGGAACATAGCGATGAGGAGAATTGTCGAGGCTGCCGCCAGGACGATGCCCCACAGCAATGTGTGATGCGGCGTAAGCGGCTCCGCGGACGCTTCGGGATCCTGGAATTCGCCCATCGAAACACGGGCAGCCTGTTCCAGTCTGTTCATGTCGGTGACCGTCAAGCATTCCTCCCATACCGTGCCGCAACCCAGCGGATTGCAGCGGCATCTGGGTAAAACAGCATCCGCCCTTATGGTGAACAGCCGGTTAAGGATCGTTGATTGCGCCGGCCGTTCAGTGCGTCTCGAAATTGCTGTGTGGGACGACAAGACGGTATTCAAGGCGGCCGTCCGCGATGTCGAGCCTTGCGGTTCCGCTCAGGGATGCCGGCACCACCCGCTCCAGCGCGATGCTGCCGAAACGCTTTTGACTCCCCCGGCCGCCATTGGTTCCGATGGCTTCGGCCCATGTCAGCGAGAGTGTAACCTCGCCAGGGGTGATGATGTCGAGATTGGCGGTCACTTCGACGAATCCATCCGGCCGGGAGAGAGCGCCGTAGCTGACCGAGTTTACGGCAAGCTCATGCATCGCCAGGCCGATATGCAGCGCGGCATTGGGATTGAGATAGGGGTTGGCACCCCGGAGGCGAAGGCTGTGCGATGTGTTCGTCCCATAGCGCCCGACCTGGCTCGTCACCAGTTCATGAAGGGCCGCGCCTCGCCAGTTGGAGGATGTCACCAGATCCTGGGAGGAGGAGAGCGACTGCAGCCGGCCGCGAAAGCGCGTGAGGAAGTCGCCGATGCCGTCGGAATAGCGACCGGTCTGCGTCGCGATGCTCTGGATGATCGCCAGCAGGTTCTTCGAGCGATGGCTGACCTCGCGCAGCAGCGTCGTCAGCGTCTGTTCACGCCGCTTCTGCTCGGTCGTCTCGACCATGGTGGTGACGACACCTTGCACGTCGCCGACGTCGCCCCGGTCGGCATCGACCCAAACCTGAAACCAGCGTACGCCGTTTTCGACCGGGACACTGATCTCAAGGCGCTCCGGGTTGCCGGTGGCGACCACGTCGCGCTTGGCGGTGCTGATGCGGTCGGCCTGCGCTATCGGCAGGATGCCATTGCCGTCGGAGCTGTCCGAAATCCAGGGCGCGCGCATATTGCGGGCCCAGACGGTTTTCATGTCGCGGTCCTGATAGAGGACGGAAATGCCGGCATTGTGTAGCGCGTGGAGAAGCGCCCGGCCAAGCTGCATGCCACTTTCGGCCGGATGCATGGCGATGACTTCGTCGCTCCGTGCGCCTTCCGTCTTATCTTCACTCCTGGAACGCATCGGCCGATCTGTCCACTCAACTCACGCTGAACGGCTCACTATGAAATGGGTTCCCAAATGAAGTTTCCGAGAAACCATCCCCCTAAAAACGGTCCGCCGGACGGTCTCCTTTGAAGGATACCGCCCGGCGGTGGCTGGAAACCGTTTGAGGGGTGCGGCTTCCAGTGTTCGCTCGGAGAAGCGTTCGCCTCACGCCCGTCTGAACAGGCCGGCCAGGAGCGAAATGACCAAGAAGGCGAGAAAGATGAAGAACAATATCTGCGCTATGCCGGCGGATGTACCGGCGATGCCGCCGAAACCAAGCGCGCCGGCGATAATCGCCACAACGAGAAATACGAGCGCCCAGTAAAGCATGGTTCATCTCCTTCCGAATGCTGCATGGAAAACGTGGGTGGGTGCGGTTTGTTCCACCCTTTGCCGAAAAAGGCGATGCTTGCAAACCGTTAGAGCAATTCCAGGAAAAATGTGAGCGCTTTCCCTTGGGAATTGCGCCAAAACAACAACTTAGAGCAGCTCGCCGTTTCCGTGAAACCGGTGAACCGCTCGAGGCAAAGCGCCTCGAAATTCGCGACGGATGGGTCCGGTTTGCCAAAAAGGCCGCCCGACGCATCGCATCGGGCGGCCTTTGGGTTTGGCTTCCCGGCTGGAAGCGACCTATGCGGCGGCCTTCGCCTGACGGTCGAAGAACAGCGCCTGGCTGATCAGTGCCTTGACCATGTCGGGATTGAACGGCTTGGTCACCAGGAAGGCCGGTTCGGGGCGCTCGCCGGTCAGGAGGCGTTCGGGAAAGGCAGTGATGAAGATCACCGGCACAGAGGTTGACGACAGGATCTCGTTGACCGCCTCGATGCCCGAACTGCCGTCGGCGAGCTGGATGTCGGCCAGCACCATTTTCGGCCGCGTCTTGCCGAACATCGTCACCGCTTCGGCGTGCGTGCGCGCGGTTCCGACAACACGATGACCGAGGCTCTCGACCATCTCCTCTATGTCCATGGCGATCAGCGGTTCGTCCTCGATGATGAGCACATCGGTCGCCACCTGGCGGGAAATCTCGTTGCTTGCCTGGGCAAGCAACTCGGAGAATTGCTGGTCGCCGACGTCAAGGATCTCGGCTGCCTCGTCCTCGCTGAAACCCTCAACGGCAACCAGCAGGAAGGCCTGGCGCGGAAGGGGCGCGATGGCGTTGAGATTGGCGGCGGCGCGCTGTTCCCACGCCGATTGGGCCTGCTCCTGCGGCACGCGGATGGCGACGGACGTGAAAAGTTTTGCGAAGACCTTGTAAAGAGCAATACGGTCGCTCGATGCTTCGGGGAAGATGTCGACATCGGCGATGATGGCCTCAAGCATCGCAGCGACCAGCGCGTCGCCGCTCTCTTGCGATCCCGAGACGGCGCGCGAGAAGCGGCGCAGGAACGGCAGGTGCGGTGCGATGGTGGCGGATAAACTCATGATAAGACGTCTCCCTCAGTATGACGCGATTGCCCGAAATGCAGGCCAAGCTGATCGCAAGCCCCACTAATACAACGCGGGCTTTCTCAAAAAGTTCCGGCCGGTATGGAACGAAAAGCCGGGAACGGCGTTTGGGGTCGGGATGGGCAACCAGACGAGGGTGCCGCTTGTGTTGAGTTTGAGTATGGGCGGCCTAGTGCTGGGAATATAAGGGCGAAATGAAGGATATGACGAAAGATATTTTGGCTGGCGCCGAGGGCAGGCGCCGGAACGGTGTCGGCGACCCGCTCGGGCCCAACTCCGAAATCGGACGCAAACTCAAACAATATTATGACGAGCTGGTCTCCGACGATGTGCCGGATCGCTTTGCCCAGTTGCTCAGCCAGCTGGAACAAGCCGAACCCGCACAGAAGAAGGACTGAGGCATGGCAGCGGTCTCCCAAGGCTTCAAGACCGATCTGCTTGGGGCAATCCCGAGCTTGCGGGCCTTTGCCGTGTCGCTGACGCAGAATGCGGACAAGGCCGACGACCTCGTTCAGGAAACGCTGGTCAAGGCCTGGGACAAGCATGAGAGCTTCCAGCCCGGCACCAACCTCAAGGCATGGCTTTTCACCATCCTGCGCAATGAATTCTATTCGCAGATGCGCAAACGCGGCCGCGAAGTGCAGGACAGCGACGGCATCATGACGGCCAGGCTCGCGGTGCATCCGGCCCAGCACGGCCAACTCGATCTCAAGGATTTTCGCAGCGCTCTGGAGCAGTTGCCGGAGGACCAGCGCGAGGCCATCATTCTCATTGGCGCATCCGGCTTTTCCTATGAGGAGGCCGCTGAAATCTGCGGTTGCGCGGTCGGAACGATCAAGAGCCGGGTCAGCAGGGCGCGCACGCGCCTGCAGGAGATTCTCAAGATTTCCGGCGAGGACGAATACGGTCCCGATGCGATCTCGGCCCAGGTCACGGGGACTGCGGCGCATTGAGGTGGATCCGGGTCGCGGAACCCGGATCTATCTCACCCTGGAGAGCCGCGCCCATAGGCCAGCGCCACCGCTTCGACGAGATCTTCGCCTGAATAGGGCTTGGTGACCAGCTTCACCCCTGGAAAGGATGCCTTGATCTCGTCCGCATCGGAATAGCCGGAGGCAAACACGAAAGGCACGCCTGTTTCACGCAGGCCGGCGGCGAATTCGAGCGTCGATGTGCCGCCCAGCATCAGATCGACGATGGCCGCGTCGAATTGCGTCGCGACCTTTCGGCCATTGAGCTCGGCCAGGTCGCGGGCAACCACCACCTCGCCGGCGCCGTGGTCGCGGCAGAGCTGCTCGACATCCATGGCGATGAGGAATTCATCCTCCAGGACAAGAATTCGCAATCCGTCAAGCAAGTGGGGCACGGGTAATTCGCTCCTTGAAACGCTGGGGAGTCATGATCGCAATTCGGCGCACTGTCATTTAAAAAAGACATGCCCTTTCGCGGAACTCCGATTCAGGCAAAACGTTTAGGCACACCTGCTGACCGGCAGGCTTTCGAAGAGGGTCGAAATGCCAGGCCAGAATGGGCGTAACTTATCCAGTCGGCAGTATCCTTGCGAGAATTGTCCTTTGCGGCCATTGCCGGTTTTCCGCGAGTTCGAAAAGCAGGAACTGGCCTTCATCAGCAGCTTCAAGAAGGGCGAACTGGCGGTCGACAAGGGCGCCACGGTCCTCGTGGAAGGAAGCCACAGCGCCCATCTCTACACGGTGCTGTCCGGCTGGGCGTTCCGCTACAAGCTGTTGCCGGACGGTCGCCGACAGATCCTCAACTATCTCATGCCCGGCGATCTCATCGGCCTGCAAGGCAGCGTCATGGGGGAAATGCAGCATTCCGTCGAGGCCCTGTCGCCGATGCTGCTTTGCGTCTTCGAGCGCGACAGCCTGCATGAACTCTACCGCAACCATCCGGGTCTCGCCTACGACATCACCTGGATCGCGTCGCGCGAAGAACGCATGCTGGACGAGAACCTGCTCAGTGTCGGCCGCCGCAGCGCGATCGAGCGCGCCGCCTATCTGATTGCCTTCATCGGCAGCCGTGCCAAGGTCGTGGGGCTGAACGGCAAGCAATCCATCCAGATTCCGATCACCCAACAACATATCGCCGACACGCTTGGCCTTTCGCTGGTTCATACCAACAAGACGATCCGAAAACTGATGGATCGCAAGCTGATCCTCTGGCGCGATGGCGGTTGCGAGGTGGTCGATGCGGAAAGGCTCAAGCAGCTCGCCGGCTGGGAAGGGCTGGGCGAGGGGCGTCGCCCCCTGATCTGAGACGCTTCTGGCCATGGATCGACGATTGGTGCGTATGCGCGTGTTTTCGGCTAGTTTGCCACGATGCCGGAACCATGAGACGCAAGGCGCGTTTGAAATCGAGCAATCACAAGGAGTTAAGCAATGGCAACCGCCGCAGGGAAGACCGCCAACGAGGCGCGGGCGAATTCGGACCTCGAAGCCGACATCAGGCAGTTGAAGGCCGATATCGACAAGCTCACCAAGCAGTTGGCCAAGACCGGCGAACACGGCTATGGCACTGCCCGCCGCGCGGCCACCGAGGGCGTCGAGCAATTGCGCGCGCAGGGCGAAGCCGCCTTCGACAGCCTGCGCGGCAGTGCCAAGGACATCGAGGCGCAGTTGCTGGCAAATGTCCGCGAAAAGCCGGTGACGTCGCTGGCGATCGCCGCCGGTGTCGGCTTCCTTTTCGCGCTGCTCGCACGTCGCTAGTTCCCCAAATGGGACTTCTGGCATCCCTGCTCTCGGGTTTCGCCTCGGGCGAAACCGTGGCCGCCGTGCGTCGCGTACGTACGGCGGCCATCGTCTATGCGCTCGCCGCTTTGGCGGCTTTGTGCGGTCTCGGCTTTCTGATCGGGGCAGCCTATATCTGGGCCGCCGCCCGCTATGGATCGTTCGCCGCGGCGCTTGACTTCGGTGTCGGCTTTCTGGTGATCGCCGGTCTCGTTCTCCTGGTCCATCGTTTGACGTCGGGCGCCCGTGCCCGCCGCGAGGCAAGGCAGCGCAGCGCCGACATGAAGGCGATCGGCATCACCGCCGCACTCGCCGTGCTGCCGACCTTGCTCAAGGGAAAAGGCGGCCTGGGGGTCATTCTAGGCCCGGTCGTGGCGCTCGCCGCCTATGCCATCTACCGCGAGAATGTGAAGCCCGACGATCCGGATGCCGGCGAGGGGAAATAGTGCCGGCACCCCAGCCTGAGATCAAAGATCCCTCACTTGGACAGATCTTCCAGCGGCATCGATATTTCGGCGAATACACCTTCCGGCCGGAATTCATGGGTCACTTCGCTTGAGATGACCTTGGCCAAGCTGCGGCGGATGAGGATCGAGCCGAAGCCGTGGCGCTCCGGCGGGGCGACTTCAGGGCCGCCGCTTTCGCGCCAGGTCAGCACCAGGCGGCGGTTGCCCTTCCTGCCTTGCGCCTTCCAGTCGAGGGCGACCTTGCCCGATGCAATCGACAGCGATCCATGCTGCAGCGCGTTGCTGGCCAGTTCGTGCAGGATAAGCCCGAGCCCGACGGCCTGGTCCGGCGACAGCAAGTGATCGGCGCCGGAGATCGCGATGCGCGGCTGGTCGGCGGTGTCAAACGGCCTGATCTCGATCTGGACGAGTTCGCGGATGCCGATGCCGCGCCACTCGCGGTCGGACAAAAGGTTGTGGGCGATGCCCAGCGCCTGAAGCCGGGCGCCGAAGGCTTCGAGGAATTCGCTTGGCTGGCGGGCATGACGCACGGTCTGCGTCGCCAGCGCCTGGACGGTCGCCAGCGTGTTCTTGACGCGGTGGTTGAGCTCGCGCAGCAGAAGCCGCTGCCGCTCGTCGCCGAGCTTGCGTTCGGAGATGTCGTAGTTGACGCCGAAGATCAGCGTCGGCTTGCCGTCGCCGTCGCGTTCGATGACGCGGCCGCGCGTGGCCACCCAGCGCGGCGGATGAAAGTCTTTCACCCGGTATTCGCCGAAATAGTCGTCGCTGCCGGACAGGGCATCGCGAAAGCGGGTTTCGGTCTGGTAGACATCGCGCGGATCGATGGCGGTCAGGATGTCGTGCGCCCGCAGCCGGGTGGAGCGCGGCAGGTTGAACAGTTCCGACAGCCGGACATCGCATTCGATCATGTCGGTGCGGATGTCCCATGCCCAGCTGGCGAGCGAAGCGGCATCGAGCGCGATGGCGCGTCGCTTTTCCTCGCGCGCCAGGGCTGCCTCGGCCATGGCGCCGCTGCGGGTGGCGTGCTTCAAGGTGAAGAGGCTGGCGGCGAGGCCGGCCAGCGTCTTCAACTGGTCGAGCTTGGCCCCGGAGGGATAGGCATGCGGTTTGCGGTCGAGCACGCACAGCGTGCCGATCCTGGCGCCTGCCACCACCATCGGCGCGCCGGCATAGAAGCGCACATGATGTTTGCCGGTGACCAGCGGGTTGGTTCTGAAACGCGGGTCCGTCGCTGCGTCCGTCACCACCATGGGCTCGTCGCCGGCGGCGATGGCATGGGCGCAGAAGGAGATGCCGGTCGCGGTTTCGGTCTCGTCGAGACCAAAGCACGACTTGAACCATTGCCGTTCGATATCGACGAGCGTGACAAGGGCGGTGGGCGCCTGCATCACGGCCGCGGCAAGGCTGGTGATGCGGTCGAAATCCGGGTCAGCCGCCGTATCGAGCATCTCCAGCCGGTGCAGCACGTCCAGCCGGTCTTCGGCATTGACCGCGAGCGCCACCTCAGCCGGCAGGCTCGCTCGTATTTCTACCTTGTTATCCACCCCAAACCCCAAATGCCCATGCCGGTCTTCGCCGTCCTGCCGACGCACCGGCCCGTGACAAGCTTGCCCCGGAACCATCCTAGCGAGGAACCGTTACCCGACCGTGATTTGCCGAGTGCGCCAACGGGCGCAAAATGAAACAAGGATCGGCCATGCCCAAGATCATTCCCGAGGACAAAGCGCGGCAGGGGCGGTGGGGCTGGCACGGCCTGCGCATCCTGATCGCCGGGTTGCTTCTGGCCTTTGCGGCCTGGGGCATCGCCGAAATCTATGGCGAGGTGGCCAAGACACCGGCGACGCAGCAAGGAAGTGCGCCGAGCGGCTAGATTTTCGGCCGTCACGGTTGGAGATTTCATCAGGCGGCCTTTGCCGCGGCAATGCTGGCCGGCACCAGGACATTCAGCGCGCCGGGCTGGATTTCGATCGTCGTCTCAGGCTCGAGCCTGACCAGTTCGCCATCCATGACGGCGCGGAACTTTCTGCTGCCGGAATGGATTTTCAGGACGGCGCGGTCAGCCTGGTGGATCTCGACATGTTCATTGTCGCGCCATTTTCCGCGCGCCACGTTGAATAGGAATTTCATCAGTTCGGCGCGCTGTTGCGCCACCGTGACGTAGATGCCGAGCACGCCGCCCGAAGGATTGTCCGCATAGGGCAGATGGCCTTCACCGAACAGATTGTTGGTGACGCCGATGCCTGAGATCCGCGCCGTCATCTCGGCCTTGCCGATAGCGAGCGTGACGTTCATCGCCGGCGGGTTCTTGATTGTCGCCCATGCCGCCTTGGCCGAAGCGCCGATCTTGCCCAGGCGCGAGCCGAATTCCATTCCCTGACGCAGTTGCACCATCTTCGCATGCATGCCGATCGAGAATTGATGAACGAAGGGACGGCCATTGGCGGTGGCCATGTCGACGGCGATGATCTCACCGTCGGCGAAGGATTTCAGCGCGGCATCGAGCGACTGCGGAATGCCGAGGCCACGCGCGAACAGGTTCATGGTGCCGGCCGGCAAGATGGCGAGCGCCTTTTTCTTGCCCATCAGCCTCGCGGCCGCCGCTGAAATGGTTCCGTCACCGCCACCCGCCAGCACGACATCGACGGTGCCGCGCGAGGCGGCGCTGTCGAGGCTCTCCACGACGTCCTTGCCGGCAACCACGTCGATGCTCAGCGAA
The DNA here is from genome assembly GCF_007003935.1 of Mesorhizobium sp. WSM4310. NCBI lineage: Bacteria > Pseudomonadati > Pseudomonadota > Alphaproteobacteria > Hyphomicrobiales > Phyllobacteriaceae > Mesorhizobium > Mesorhizobium sp. WSM4310. Next base: position 194,607 of record NZ_VFTA01000009.1, on the reverse strand, counting down.
TGGCCTGCCGTTTCCAGCGTCTGGCGCATCCGGTCGGAGAAGGCGGCGAGGTCGGTGGCGCGCAAGGTGCCGCCATCCCGGTTCAGCACCGCTGCAAATTTCATGCCCCGCTCCGTTATGTCAAAACGGGCCAGGACGAACCCAGCCGCAGGCTGAAACGTGGCGATACCGGAAAGGTTCCGCTGGAAACGGCGCAATTCAGCGCGTGTTCAACAGCGCCCGCGCAACTGCTGCGTGTTTTTCCGGCGCGAAATCCACGCCAGTTTTGTCGGAACAACGGCATGGTCACGACGTTGTGAACCCGTGGAGATGCCGCGCCCGATCTTCCCAGCGACGGTTCAATCGGGCGCGGCGTGCATGAAGTCAGGCACCAGGAGAGACTACCATGATACGCACCCTTTTTACCACGACCGCACTCGCAACGTTGATCGCGACCGGCGCGTTCGCGCAGAGCACGACGACCCCCGCACCTGCCGCACCGTCCGTTCAGGAGCCGGCCGCGGCCGCTCCGGTGGCGCGCGCCGAAGGCAGCATCGTCACCAACATCATTGGAGAATCCGTCTATAACGGCACCAGCGACGACGCCGAGAACATCGGCAAGGTCACCGATGTCGTCTTCGACAAAGACGGCATGGCCAAATCCGTCGTCATCGGCGTCGGCGGCTTTCTGGGCGTCGGGGCGAAGAATGTCGCCTTCGACTATGACAAGCTGCAATGGGCCGAAAAGAACGGCGACCGCTGGCTGGTGGCCCAGACAAGCAAGGACGAACTGAAGGCGCATCCGGAGTTCGACAGCAAGCCCTACGGGCCTGCGCCGGCTCCTGCCACTTCCACCGACGCGGCAGCACCGAAAGCGCCTGCGACGACGGATACCGCACAGGCTCCCGCAGCCGCTCCGGCCGAGCCGGTGAAGCGCGCCGACGGCAACCTAGCCACCAACATCATTGGTGAGACTGTCTACAACGGCACCGGCGACGACGCGCAGAAGATCGGCAGCGTCAACGACATCGTGCTGTCCAAGGAAGGCAAGGCCGAATCGCTGGTGATCGGCGTGGGCGGCTTCCTTGGCCTCGGCGCCAAGAATGTCACCTATGATTTCAACAAGGCCCAGTGGGCGGAGAAGAACGGCGACCGCTGGCTGGTGGCGCAGACCACCAAGGAAGAGCTGCAGGCGCAGCCGGATTTCAACCGCAAGGCCTATGATCCGGCACCGGCAACGACGGCATCGAATGAGCCGGCGCCAACAGCTCCGGCCGCGACCACCGCTCCCGCCGCCGCCCCAGCGGACAAGACGGCCGCAGCACCGGCGGCTACGACCCCTGATGCCACCGCTCCTGACCAGACGCAGACCGCCGCCATCGACAAGTCCAAACTGACCGCGATGCCGGTCGGCGAAATCAAGGCCGACGATCTGAAGGGCACCACGGTCTACGGCGCCAATGACGCCAAGGTCGGCGAGATCGGCGATGTTGTGCTGACGCCCGACAAGAAGACGGATGCGGTGATCGTCAACGTCGGCGGCTTCCTCGGCATCGGCGAGAAAGAGGTGGCGGTCGGCCTGGATAATCTGAAGTTCATGACCGACAAGAACGGCAAGAAGTACCTCTACACGACCTTCACCAAGGAACAGCTCGAGGCGCAGCCTGCCTATGACAAGGGCAGCTATGCCGAGAAGCGCGACCAGCAGCGGTTGATTGTGAAGTAGGCAGTAGGGCAGTAGGCAGTAGGCGCGCCCTATTGCCTACTGCCTATTCCCTTGCTCACATGTCCCACCACGCCATTTTCCGTCAGCTCCGCCAGCGCCAGCGACTGGTCGAGATGTTCGGCGCGCCAGGCGAGAAGCCGCTCGGCGAATTGCAGACGGGTGGACAGATGCGCAGGGCTGGTGGCGAGGTTGGTCAGTTCGCCAGGGTCTGCCTCGACGTTGAAAAGCAAAGGCGGCAAACCGCCGCCAAAATGCACGTATTTGAATTTTTTGGTGCGGATGACCGCCAGGTTGCACTGGCGCGAGGCAATGCCGAAATGCGCTTCGGCGTCGCCGTCCGCGATCGAGCGAAAATCGAACTCCCAATGCGCGGCGTCGCGCCAGGTGGCGGGGCTTCCGCCGCTCAGGAATGGTTTCAGCGAGCATCCGTCGAGATGCGGTTCGGGGGGCTCGCCAAGTAGGTCCATAAGCGTGGGCAAGATGTCTACCGCTTCGGTGAAGCGATCGACCGTGCTGCCGGCCGCCTTGCGATGCCGCGGGTCGCGAATGATCAGCGGGATGTGGTAGCTGCCGTCGAAGTAGCCGCCCTTGCCCAGCATGAAATGGTCACCCATCATCTCGGAATGGTCCGAGGTGAGAACGATGATGGTGTCGTCCCACGCGCCTGAAAGCTTGAGCGCCTGCCATATCAGGCCAAGCTGGGTGTCGACCTCCGAGATCATGCCGTAATAGATCGCCCGGATGCGGCGGAAATCATCCTCGCTCCAGTCGTGCACCTTGCCAGCGGCGCCGGGGCGGAAATTCGCGCGATACCGCCGGCTGAGATCATAGGCGAGATAGGGATGGCCCTGCGCTTCGGCCCGCCAGCTTTCCGCACGGTGGAAGGCCGGGCCGTCGGCCGGATCGTATAGCGTGTTGTAGGGCTCTGGCACGATGAAGGGCGGGTGCGGGCTGATGAAGGACAGATGCGCGAACCAGGGCGTGGCCTGTTCCTGCTCGCCGAGCCAGCGGATGAACTCACCGGCAAGGAAAGCCGCCGGCGTATGGTCCTTCGAATAGATTGGCGGCGCCTGGGTCACGCTGTCATCGTCTTCCTCGCCGGCAGGACGGTGGATGTCGGGAGAACCGGCGCTGGCATCGATGCCCTGCTGCTTCAGCCAGGAGAGCCACTGCTTTTGATGCTCCGGCAGCAGCTGGCGCACCGTGAATCCGGGCAGCACGCCTTCATAGGTTTTCAGCCTCGGATCACCTGAAGCCAGCAGACGCGGGTCGAGCGACACGTCGGTGTAGCCGAACAGCGTTGGATCGTAGCCGATGCCGCGCGCGTGCTGCGCGATGTTGCCATGACGGGCGTCGAGCGGTGAGCCGTTGCGGCAGACGCGGTTGTTCATCTGGTAGAGGCCGGTGTAGAGGCAGGCACGCGCCGGCGAGCAAGGGGCCGCGCCGCCATAGTGCTGCTTGAACAGCACGCCCTCGGCGGCCAGCGCGTCGGCATTCGGCGTCTTCACCACGGGATGGCCGGCGGCCGACACGCAGTCACCGCGCCATTGGTCGCAAGTGATCAGGAGAACGTTCGGGCGCCTGGCTTTTCCTGTCACTCGCGATACCTTTCGCTGCATGGTCGAATGCCATTCATGGAACCGATTTCCGCCAAGGGCGCAAGACCGCCCGTGTTAGTCGATTGGTGAACAAAATTCTTTCCATCGTTCACTTTTACAGCACAGTCCATTCTGTGTTTGGTGCCTTTGCCGCAAGCGGTCGCGTCCTCATATTGGCGTGGACAGCGGCGAGGGCCGCACAAACAACAAGGGAAGGAGCAAGACAATGCTCGACCAGATCAAGGGTCTCCATCACGTCACCTCGATGGCCAGGGATGCCCGGCAGAACAATGATTTCTTCACCCACAAGCTCGGCCTGCGCCGCGTCAAGAAGACGGTCAATTTCGACGCGCCCGACGTCTACCATCTTTATTATGGCGACGAGGTTGGCACGCCCGGTTCGGTGATGACCTATTTTCCGTTTCCCAACATCGGCAAGGGCCGTCCCGGCGTCGGCGAAGTCGGCACCACGGTCTACTCAGTGCCGGAAGGCACGCTCGCCTATTGGGAAAAGCGCTTCGCCGACGAAGGCGTGAGCGGTGTTTCCCGCGAGGAGAGTTTTGGTGAGAAGCGCCTCAGATTCGCCGGCCCCGATGGCGACGGTTTCGCGCTTGTCGAGGACAAGGCCGATAGCAGAGCGCCGTGGGCCAAAGGCGGCATCGCGACCGACGAGGCGATCCGCGGCTTTCACTCGGTTTCGCTCAGGCTGAAGGATGGCGGCGCCACCGAGGAGCTGTTGAAATTCATGGGCTACGAGGAAGTCGACAAATCGGGCAATGTCAGACGGCTTGCCGTGAAGAACGGCAACGGCGCCGATGTCGTCGATATCGAATCGCTGCCGACCGCGGCCTTCGCCGACCTTGGCGCCGGCTCGGTGCATCACGTGGCCTTCGCCGTCGAGAACCGCGCCAAGCAGCTCGAAGTGCGCAAGGCGTTGATGGATACGGGCTACGGGGTGACGCCGGTGATCGACCGTGACTATTTCTGGGCGATCTACTTCCGCACGCCGGGCGGCGTGCTGTTCGAAGTCGCCACCAACGAGCCGGGTTTCGACAGGGATGAAGACACCGCGCATCTGGGTGAAGCGCTGAAGCTGCCGACGCAGCATCAGCATTTGCGGCCCTATCTCGAACAGCATCTGCAGAAGCTGGAAGGCTGAGCCATGAGCAAGGACACTTACATCCACAAGGTGCTGCCCGGTTCGCCGGGCGGTCCCATGCTTTTCGTCTTCCACGGCACCGGAGGTGACGAGAGCCAGCTTCTGTCGCCGGGGCGCGATCTCGTGCCCCAGGCCACCATCATCTCGCCGCGCGGCGATGTCTCCGAATACGGTGCGGCGCGCTTCTTTCGTCGCACCGGCGAGGGCGTCTACGACATGAGCGACCTTGCGCGGGCAACGGACAAGATGGCGGCCTTCGTGAGGGCGCATGTCGAGGCTGCGAAGCCCACGGCGGTGCTCGGCCTCGGCTATTCCAACGGCGCCAACATACTGGCGTCCGTGGTGTTCGCCGAGCCCGAACTGTTCGACGCCACCGTGCTGATGCATCCGCTGATCCCGTTCGAACCGCGGGTCAAGGGCAGCCTCGCTGGCCGCCACATGCTGCTGACCGCCGGCAAGCGCGATCCGATCTGCCCGCCGAACCTGACGACGCGGCTCGAGGCCTATTTGCGTGCCGACGGTGCCGATGTCACAGTGGAATGGCACGAAGGCGGGCACGAGGTGCGGCCAAATGAAATCGAAGCGGCCCGGCGGCTCTTTGCCGGTGTCGCTCAAGGAGTTTAGACATGCCCGACCAACTGCCTGAAATCGAACTGGAAGACCGCGGCTCCAAAGGGCGCTATGTGCTGCGTGGCCCCGGCGGCGCCGAGGCCGAGATGACCTTCACCAAGATCGGTGAACACCAGATCATCATCGACCACACCGAAGTGCCGGACGCGTTTCGCGGCCAGGGCGCCGGGCTTCGGCTCGTCACCCGCGCCGTCGAGGATGCGCGCGCGGCGGGCAAGAAGATCATTCCGCTGTGCCCGTTCGCCAACGCCCAGTTCCGCCGCCACGCGGAATGGGCCGACGTGCTGAAACAGTAGGGGAGCGCAGCACGTCATCGATAGGCTGCAGCGGGGATAAGGGGCAGTCCCCGCTGCCGGTTGGCTTTGTCATTTGCCGCGACCGGATATCTTGCCTAGATATGATGTCTCGCCGTGCCGACAAACGAACTGAATGATCCCCCGATGACCGAAACCGACCTCGTCCCCGTCTTCGACGGCCACAACGATACGCTGCTCAGGCTGTATCAATCGAAGGACAGGGACGTCGAAAAGCTGTTCGTCGAAGGCAAGTCGGGCGGCCATATCGACCTGCCGCGCGCCAAGGCGGGCGGCTTCGCCGGCGGCATGTTCGCGATCTTTCCGCCGCCGGTCGAGAAAGCCAGGCGCAGCGCCGTCCCCTTGGCGCCGAGCGACAGCGAGCCGCTGCCGCCGGAGGTGCCGCGCGCCGATGCGCTCAACTCGACAATCGCGATGGCCTCGATCCTGTTTCGGCTGGAGCGGGCTGGGGCTCTGGCCGTCTGCCGTACAGCCGGCGACATACACAACGCCATGGCCAAGGGCACGATCGCCGCGGTGTTCCATATCGAGGGCGTCGAGGCGATCGATCCCGAACTGACCATGCTCGACGTGTTGCATGCCGCCGGCCTGCGCTCGCTCGGCATCGTCTGGAGCCGGCCGAATGCTTTCGGTCACGGCGTGCCGTTCCGCTTTCCATCCTCGCCGGATACCGGCCCGGGGCTGACCGATGCCGGCAAGGCGCTGGTCAAGGCCTGCAACGAACTGAAGATCATGATCGATCTTTCGCATCTCAACGAGAAAGGTTTTCGCGATGTCGCTGGTCTCAGCGACGCGCCGCTGGTCGCCACCCACTCCAACGTGCATGCTCTCTGCACCCATTCACGCAACCTCACCGACTGGCAGCTCGGCGCCATACGCGAGTCCGGCGGCATGGTCGGGCTGAACTTCGCCACCGGCTTCCTGCGCGAGGACGGCCGCATGAATGCCGACACCAGCCTCGACATAATGGTGCGTCATGTCGATTCCCTGCTGCAGGCGCTGGGTGAGGACGGCGTCGGCCTGGGCTCCGATTTCGACGGCGCCATGATCCCGGCGGTCATCGGCGACGTCGCCGGCCTGCCGAAGCTGATCGACGCCTTGGCCGCGCGTGGTTTTGGCCGTGCCCTGATCGAGAAGATCGCTTACCGCAACTGGCTGAGCATGCTCGAAAGAACCATTGGGTAGCGCGCTGGCGCTACTCGAAACCGATCCTTTTGAGCCAATCCTTGCCGACGCCGCGGTCGCGGATGATCGGCAGCGGATTCTCCTTATCGAGCCGCGCGCAGATGCGGTAGACCTCGAGCGTCTCGGCGCTCATCTCGCCGCGCTTGTAGAAGAACATGGCGGCGGCATAGCGCGTGCGGCCCGACCATTTTTCGCCGAGCGGCGTGTTGACCAGCTCCCACTGCTCGGCGGCCTCCAGCTCCGCTTCGTCGGTCATGGTCAGAAATCCGCCGGCGGAGTGGCGGTGCGGCGGTCGAGCTTGATGAAGGGCCGCGCCACCATCGTGGCCCGTTTCATCAGCTTCTGATACTGCAGCTCGCGCATGGCGTAGATCTCGACCCAAAGGTCTTCCACGACAGTATCACCATAGGGCCGCGCCAGCGAGGCGATGGCGATGTTGCGCTTGGCCATTGGCGACCACATGGCGGCGCTGACCAGTCCGACCTCCTGATGCTTCCTGTGATAGACGATGGCGTGTTCGGTCGGGATGTTGCCCTCGATCTCCAGCCCGACCAGCACATGGCGCAGCCTGCGTTTGGCGCGCGCCTCGAGGATGGCGCGGCGGCCGTTGAAATGGGCTTTCCGCGGATCGATCATGAAGCCGAGACCGATCTCGTCGGGCCTGCGCAAGCGATCGGCGCGGATGGCGTGCTCGGCGGTGGTGAAGTCGGCATTGGCAACGATCAGCCCGGCCTCGAGTCGCGCGCGATTGAGGGCGGTGTAGCCGATGGCGCGGATCCCGCGCAGCTCGCCCGCCGCCATCACCCGGTCCCAGAGGCCCAGCGCCCTGTCGGCTGGCACGAACAGTTCGTAGCCGAGATCGCCGGTGAAGCCGGTGCGCGAGATGGTGACGGATGTGTGGTCGTGCGGGAAATCCGCAAGGTCGAAAACCCTGAGCTTCTCGACACCAGCGAAGCCGGCATCGCGCAGCACGGCGAAGGAGGTTGGCCCCTGCAATGCCAGCCCGGCGACGGCCTCGGTTTCTTCCTCGACGATGACGTCGAAACCAATGGCGCTGTCGAGCAGCCAGGGCAGATGCCGCTCCTGCGAACACAGGCGGAAACGCGTCGGCGACAGGCGAAACAGCGTGCCGTCGTCGAGGACAAACCCCCCGTCGTCACACCATGCCGTGTAATGGACACGGCCGGGCCTGAGCTTGGTGACATCACGCAAGGTGACACGATCGAGGAAGGCTTCGGCATCCGGCCCCTCGATCCGGTATTTGGTCATCGGCGAGATGTCGAACAGCGCCGCCTGGCTGCGGATCGCGAAATATTCGAGTTCCTCGTCCCACAGCGAATGCGGCGCGCGGTAGCCGGCCCAATTGTACCAGTCCTGGGTCTTGGCCAATGCGTCGAGGCGGGGCTGGAACGGCGTGCCGAGGCGCAGCGTGCGGAAATGCGATTGCGCGGCGATGCGGGCGCAGAGAGCCGCATCGGCCGTCTTTGCAACGGACTTCTTCCTGGTTGCCTGGGCCATGACCTATCCCTTCATCGCAATGATGCGCCGCGCCGCGTTGAGGCCTGGGGCGCCGGAGACGCCGCCACCGGGATGCGAGCCGGCGCCGGCCAGGAACAGCCCTTTGAGCGGCGTGTCGTAGCCCGACCAGCCGGAGACGGGCCGCGAGATCAGCATCTGGTCGGCCTGCAACTCGCCATGGTGCCAGTGACCGCCGGGCATGCGGTAGCGCATCTCGATATCGGCCGGTGTCAGAAGCTCGGCGTGAACGACGCTCTTGCCGATGCCGGGCGCGTAAGCCTCGAGCTGCGCCATGATCGCCTCGAGGAATTTCGGCTTGCCGGCAACCCAGCCTTCCTTCAACGCGTACGGCGCGTATTGCACCACTGCCGACAGCACACAGGCGCCGTCGGGCGCGAGCGACGGATCGGCGAGGCTGGGCAGCGTGATTTCCAGCACCGGCTCAGGCGAGAATTCGCCATACTTGCATGGGTTGAAGGCGCGCTCGACATGATCGGGCGAGGGCGCGATGACCAGGCGGCCCTTTTGAGCGGCGGCATCGGCACCGGTGAATTGCGGCGGCCGGTCGAGCGCCAGATGAAGCTTGGCGGCGTCGCCCTTCATGCGGATGCTTTTCATCTTGCGCACGAAACCGGTGTCGATCTCGCGCGGCCCGACAAGGTCGAGGAAGGTCGTTGCCGGATTGATCGCCGAGACAACAGTCCTGGCGCGCAGTTCCTCGCCACTGTCGAGCGCGACGCCGACGGCATGGCCCTTCTCGACGGTGATTCTTGCCACGGCAACCGACGTGCGGATGGCGACGCCGGCCTTCTCCGCCGCGGCCCGAATGGCGGCGACGACGGCGCCCATGCCGCCTTGCGGCAGGACCTGCGCACCGGCCGCTCCGCCGGTCTCGCCGGCCAAACGATAGTACAGGCCGAGCAACGAGGTTGGCGAGCGTGGGCCGAGATGGCTGCCGAGGGTGGCGTCGAAGGCGAGCAGGCCTTTCAGCCTGATATCTTCAAGTTGCTCGTCGAGCAGATCGGCGACGTTCATCAAGAGCACGCGCAAGAAGTCGCGCATGTCTTCCTTGCCGAGTTTTTTCAGCGCCAACGCGGTCTGGCCAAGCCCTGCGGTCTCCATCAACGACATGCCGGCGAGATCGGGCGGCCGGCGGGAGAGGAAGGGCTTGAGGATGCCGGCATAACGCAGCAGTTGCGCGCGCAAGTCCTTCCAGGCGGACTGTTCGGAGGAACTGGCGCCGGTCAGCACCTCGCCATAGGCGCCATGCAGCATCAGCGCCGGACCGTCCATCGCTAGCGCCACAGACGGCAGGAAGTCGGCGCGGGCGAATTGCAGCCCATGCGCCTCCAGTTCCAGCGTCTTCACCACGTCGGGGTGCAGCCGATTCAGCAGGTGAGCGATCGACGAGACGCGAAAGCCCGAGGCGAATTCCTCGGTGCGCGCGGCGCCGCCGACTTCGCTGCCTGCCTCCAGCACCAGCACCTTGCGGCCGGCCTTGGCCAGCGTGGCGGCGGCGACGAGGCCGTTGTGGCCGCCGCCGATGACGATTGCATCAAATGACGTCATGGGCCGGGCTCATATGCGAGGTGGATTTGGCAAGATCGCGCAGGATTTCGGCTGCCGCATTGCGGCCGGGCGCGCCCATGACACCGCCGCCCGGGTGGGTCGAGGAGCCGCACATATAGAGCCCGCCGACCGGCGAGCGGTATTGCGCGTAGCCCGGCACCGGGCGGTTGAACAGAAGCTGGTCGAAGGTCAGTTCACCCTGGAAGATATTGCCTTCCGTCAAGCCGACCTCGGCCTCGATTTCGCGCGGCGTGCGCACCTCCATATGGACGATGCGGTCGCGGAAGCCGGGCGAGTGCTCGGCGATCTGCGCGATCACGCTTTCGGCGAAACCGTCACGGTCGGCATCAGTCCAGTCGCGGCCGTTCACCTTGGGCGGCGCGTATTGCACGAAGCAGCTCATGAAGTGCTTGCCCGGCGGCGCCATGGTCGGGTCGAGCGTCGTCGGGATGACCATGTCGAGGAAGGGATCGGCCGACCAGCGCCCGGCCTTCCAGTCGTCATAGGCGCGCTCCATGCGCTCCATCGAATCGGTGAAATGCATGTCGCCGCGATAGACCGGCGAATCCTTCGGCAGCGCCGGGAATTCCGGCAGCGAATCCAGCGCGATGTTGACCTTGCCGGAGGAGCCGCGGATCTTGAAGTTCTTCACCCGGCGCAGGAAAATGTCGGGCAGTTCCTTTTCCCCGACGAGCTTCAGGAAGGTGCGCTTCACGTCGGCATTGGAGACGACGAGCTTGCCGTAAACCTCCTCGCCGCCGGCCAGCACCACGCCCCTGGCCTTGCCTCGGCTCACCAGCACATGGTCGACCTCGGCGCCGGTGCGGATGGTGCCGCCCGAGGCCTTGAACGATGCGGCCAATGCCTTGGTGACCGCGCCCATGCCGCCGCGCGCATAGCCCCAGGCGCCGACCGAGCCGTCGACCTCGCCCATATAGTGATGCAAGAGCACGTAGGCCGTGCCGGGCGACATCGGTCCGAGCGCGGTGCCGATGATCCCCGACAAAGCGAAGTTCGCCTTGATGACATCGGTCTCGAAATACTCATCGAGGAAGTCCGAGATCGACATCGTCCAGAAGCGCAGCGTCAGCGCCATTTCTTCCGCCGACAGGCCGGCGAATTTCTTGCCGAGATAGAGCAGTTCGCCAAGGTCGCGCGGCTTGAAACTGGTCGGGTCGGGCGCGGTGCGCATCAGCAGCGGCTGGATGAAGCGGCATTGCCGCGTCACGTCGCGGGCGTAGCGGTCATAGGCCTCGGCGTCGCGCCTGGAGAAGCGGGCGAATTCGCGGCGGTGCGCATCATGGTCGCGGTAGTTGGCGAGATAGTCACCATCCCTCGTGAACACCGCGCCGCCCTCATAGGAAATGACCTGCAGGCCGAAGCGCGGCAGTTCGAGGTCGCGCATGATTTCCGGGCGAAACAGCGAGCAGACATAGGAGCAATTGGAATAGAGGAAGCCCGGCGTCAGCTCGCGGCTGGTGGCCGCACCCCCGACCCAGCCGTTCTTCTCCACCACCAGCACGTCGAGCCCGGCGCGCTGCAGGTAGCAGGCATTGACCAGGCCATTGTGTCCGCCGCCGATGACGATCGCGTCCCAAGCTTTCATTGTGGCCCGGCCTGTTTGTTTCCAAGCTGTTCCCCAAGGAAAGCGCTACGCGCTTTTCCCGGGAAAACCGCTCGCACCTTTCCTGGAATTGCCCTGTGCGACCCGCTGTTCATTTTTGCGTGATCTGTTCCCGAATACGCGGAATTTGGCATGGTATCGGCCATTCTGTCCAGTCATTCTGATTGAATGTTCAACAAATGATATTGCGTTTTCCCCGGTATGCGCTACGCTTTGCCGGCGTTCGAAACGAGCATTCATCGATTGGGGATCGAGGGCTGATGATCGAAACGGCAGATGCCGAGTATGACGATACCGCCATCCGCTTCCTCGAGGCGCTGTGGGGCGATGGCTACCTGTCGCCGGGTGGACCTGAAGAAGTCGACCGGGTTGTCGAAGGGCTCTCGCTCAAGGGCAAGACGATTCTCGATATTGGCTGCGGCTCCGGCGGCATCACGCTGCATCTGGTCGAGCGCCATGGCGTCGCCCACGCCACCGGCTTCGATGTCGAACAGCCGGTGATCGAGGCGGCCAGGCGGCGAGCCGCCGCGCGTGGCACCGAGCGTGCCAGCTTCATTCAGGCGCCGCCCGGGCCGCTGCCTTTCGCCGATCGCTGTTTCGACGTCGTCTTCTCCAAGGACGCGCTGCTGCATGTGCCTGACAAGGACGGCCTGTTCGCCGAGATCTTCCGCGTGCTGAAACCGGGCGGCGTCTTTGTCGCCTCCAACTGGATGATCTCGCATGATGGTGACCCGTCGCCCCAGATGAAGGCCTATATCGCGGCGGAAGGGCTGTCCTTCGCCATGGCCTCGCCGGCGCGCTATGCGCAAGCGATGCGGCGCGCCGGCTTTGCCAATGTCACCGTCAGGGACCGCAATCCCTGGTACCGCGAGGTGGCGCGTGGCGAGCTGGAAAGGCTGAAAGGACCGCTCTATGCGCCGGTCGCCGCCGTGGTCGGCGCTGCCTATGTCGACAAGAACATCAGAACCTGGGAGGCCATGCAGAAGGTCCTTGACAGTGGCGAGCACCGTCCCACTCATCTTCGCGGATGGAAGCCGGATGCGATTGGATAGCCGGCGATGCTGGAGACGATCACACCCATGAAAACGGCAGACGCCAAGGATGCTCTCCTTGAACCGGCGGGGAAAGCCGAGACCGAGAAGCGGGGACGCAAGGCTTCGAAGGAGGTCCGTCAGCTGCAGCTGATCGAGGCGACGATCGATTCGCTGGCCAAGCGCGGCTATGCCGAGACGACGATGGCCGATGTCGCCGATGGCGCGGGCCTGTCGCGCGGCATCGTCAACTTCCATTTCGAGAGCAAGGAAAAGCTGCTGATCGCGACGCTGCAGCATATGTATGACGAGTATTCGGCGCATTGGCGCGCCGCCCTGCAAAAGGCAGGCGACGATCCGGCGCGGCAGCTGCAGCAGCTGGTGTGGGCCGACTTCGACCGCTCGATCTGCAACAAGCGCAAGCTCGCCGCCTGGCTGGCCTTCTGGGGCGAGGCCAAGTCGCGGCCGACTTATCAGGCGCTCAGCAGCTCGCGCGACGCTTATTACCAGCAGGTCTTCGTCGATCTCTGCACGACGCTCAAGCACAGCGGCCCGTATGCCTATGAGCCGCAGGTGATGGCGCTGGCGCTGTCGGCCATGCTGGAGGGGCTGTGGCTGCGGCTGATGATGGGCACCGAGGACACAACGCGCGAAACAGCCTTGCAGGCCGCCAACGCTTTTTTGGCCGCTGCCTTCCCGAAGCACTACGGTTAGCAACAGCCGGCCGCCAAGACCGGCAAGACCAAAAGAGGATGGAACAGCATGAAAAAGCTTAGCCGACGCCTGACATTGACATTGGCGCTGGGTGGCGCGCTTGCGGCATCGGCGGCAGCGTTCGCCGTTGCCGCCGACAAGGACCTGATCGTGTTCGACTGGTCCGGCTACGAGGATGCGAGCTTCCATCCGAAATATGTCGAGAAGAACGGCGATTCGCCGACCTTCGCCTTCTTCGGCGACGAGGACGAGGCGTTCGAGAAGGTGCGCTCGGGCTTCAAGGCCGATCTCGGCCACCCCTGCTCGCAGAGCGTGACGAAGTGGCGCGAGGCGGGTCTCCTGCAGCCGCTCGACACGTCGAAGATCACGGGCTGGAAGGACCTCAATCCCGGCATCATGGCGATGAAAAATCTCGCCACCACCGATGACGGCAAGGCGTGGTTCATGCCTTGGGATTGGGGCAACACACAGCTCACCTACAACTCCTCCAAGATCGATGCCAAGGACGTGCAGTCGCTGAAGGCGCTTGCCGATCCGAAATTCAAGGGCCGGGTGTCGATCGGCGACAACGTCGACGACGCCTATGCGCTGGCGAGCCTCGCCATCGGCCTCAAGGACTGGACCAAGATGACGGACGACCAGTTCAAGCAGGCTTCCGACTTCCTGCGCCAGGTGCACAAGAACATCCGCTCCTACTGGACCGACACCACCGATATCGTGCAGTTGTTGAGCGGCGGCGAGGTCGACCTTGCCTGGGCCTGGAACGATGCCACGGTGCAGTCCGTCAAGGCAGGCGTGCCGATCAAGTCGATAAAGGATACGAATGAAGGCATCTCGACCTGGGTCTGTGGTTATGTGCTGTTCAAGGGTGCGCCCGGCAACATCGACAAGGCCTATGATTATCTGAACGCCATCAACGATCCGGAGACCGCCAAGGTGCTGGTCAAGGACTGGGGCTATGGCCAGGCCAACGCCAAGGGCATGGCCGGGGTCGACCAGGCGATCCTCAGGGAAAAGGGCTATGACGACGTGCAGAAATTCGTCGACAAGACGCTGTTCCAGTCGCCGCTGCCGTCCGATCTCAAGCTGAAGATGATCGCCGAATTCGAGAAGATCAAGGCCGGGTACTGAGCATGATCCCGAAAAGCGGGGGCCGGTTTTCTCGGACAAACGGGAGCCCGTTTTGTCCAGAGATCGTGCTCAAACAAGGAATGTAAGCTCTCGTCCCGGCTGCCCGCACGCTGCCGGCACGACGGCGGACGGGCCTCGCCAAAGCGGATGATTTCTCCTAACCTCGCAGAAGCTTTTTCGCGATGGGGGAGTTTGCCATGACGCCGATGCTACGCCGCCTGGTGCTTGCCGCCGCCTGCACGATCGGCGCCGGCGCGGCCTATGCCTGGGCGCAAGGCGGCGGCGATCTCGTGGTGTTCGATTGGTCCGGTTACGAGGACCCGCTGCTGCATCCCGCCTATACCGCCAGACACGGCGCCGAGCCGACCTTCGCCTTCTTCGGCGACGAGGACGAAGCCTTCGAGAAGATGCGGGCGGGCTTCAAGACCGATATCGCGCATCCCTGTTCGCAAAGCGTGGCGAAGTGGCGCGACGCGGGCCTGCTGCAGCCGCTCGACACGTCAAGGATCACGGGCTGGAAAGACCTCAATCCCGGCATCATGGCGATGAAGAACCTCGCCACCACGCCCGACGGCAAGGCCTGGTTCATGCCGTTCGACTGGGGCAACACGGCATTGCTCTACCGCACCGACAATGTAACGGCTGACGAGGCGCAGTCGCTGCGGATCCTGGCCGACCCGAAATTCAAGGGCCGCGTCACCATCGGCGACAATGTCGACGATGCCTACGCGCTGGCGAGCCTGGTCATTGGCCTGAAGGACTGGACCAAGATGACCGACGCGCAGTTCAAGGAGGCGTCTGATTTCCTGCGCCAGGTGCACAAGAACGTGCGTCTCTACTGGACCGACTCGAGCGACATCGACCAGGCTTTTTCCGGCAATGAGGTCGACCTTGCCTGGGGTTGGGGCCAGACACTGATCGCGATGAGCGGGCAAGGTGTTCCCATCGCCATGAACCGCGACACCAGGGAAGGCATGTCCACCTGGGTGTGCGGCTACGTGCTGTTGAAGGACGCGCCGGGCAAGCTTGACCAGGCCTATGATTTCCTGAACGCGGTCAATGCGCCCGACATTTCGAAATACATGGTCACGACATTCGGCTACGGCCATGGCAACAGCGCCGGCATGGCCGCGATCGACCACAAGGTGCTGGCCGAGCGCGGTTTCGACGATATCGACAAGTTCCTCGACAAGACGCTGTTCCAGCAACCGGTCGCGCCCGAGCTGAAGAAGCGCATGGTCGACGAATTCGAGAAGATCAAGGCCGGCTATTGACTGACGAACTGGAAAGAACCGACGTCGTCATCGTCGGTGCCGGCTTCACCGGCCTGTCGGCGGCGCTTGAGCTGAAGCAGGCTGGCATCGATTTCGTGCTGCTCGAGGCGCGCGATCGTGTCGGCGGGCGGGTGGAAGCCGTTCGGAATGGACTTGGCGAGCGCATCGACAGCGGCGGCCAATTCCTGTGCGAGGACATGCCCGAAGTGATGGCGCTGGCGAAGGCGCGCGGCAAGACATTCGTCGAAACCTATGTCGAGGGCGACTTCACCACACATCCGTCGATGCGGCCCAAGGACGCCAAGCAGACCTATCACGGCGCGATGGCGATCCGCGAGCGCATGAACGGCGTCGAGCCGGACGACCCGTCGATCGCCGGCATGAGCGTCGCGACCTGGCTGGAACAGCAGCCTGATCCCATCGATGCCAAGACGGCTTTCCGCTCGATGATCGAAGGCCTTTGGTGCCTGCCAATGGACAAGGTGCCGCTCTGGCACCTGATCGACAATGACCGGCGCATCACCAATGAAGTGCCGGAGCTGCAGTATTCCCTGCGCGAGACCATGCAATCGCTGGCCGAGGATCTGGCTGGCGATCTCGGCGACCGGGTGCGGCTTGGCGAACCGGTCACTCGCGTCGAAAATGGGTCGCAAGGCGTTCGTGTCGTCACCGATAATGGCGTGACCCAAGCGCGCCGGGTGCTGGTCGCCCTGCCGCCGGCGACGGCCGCGAAGCTCGCTTTCGCGCCGGCCTTGCCGGCGACACTCGCGAAGGCACTTGGCGTCTGGGAGAGCGGCGCGGTGATCAAGATCCTGGTGCGCTATCCCAAGCCATTCTGGCGCGAGCAGGGTTTGAGCGGCATGGTGATGTGGCGCGACCTGCCGGGGCTGTTTGCCTGCGACGCCAGCAGGGACGCGGAGCATGCCGCGCTCGTCGTCTTTGTCGGCGGACCGCTAGCGTTTCGATGGCGTGCACTCAGCGATGCGGCGTTGCGCGCGGAAGTGACGGCAAGGCTGGTGGCTGCTCTTGGTCCGGGCGCGGCCGATAGTGAAGATTTCAGCCAGCGCGACTGGATCCATGACCGCTGGAGCGGCGGCGCTTACAGTGACCTCATCGTCGATGCGACGGCAAGGGATGCCGAGCGGACGATTCTCGCGGGTGCACCGCCGGTGCATTTCGCCGCTTCGGAACTGTCGCCGTCATTCCCCGGCTATGTCGAAGGCGCGATCGTCGCCGGGCGCATCGCAGCGAGAAACATAATTGCTGAGCTTGTTAGCTGAGCATGATCTCTGGACAAAACGGTTTCCCGTTTGTCCAAGAAAACCGGTTTCCACTTTTGGGGATCATGCTTCAATCCCCCATCGCCACCAGCGCCTCGGGATCGTAGGCAAGGCGGATCGATGTGCCGACCGGAATGTCGTCGGCGCCGAAATCGTTGGTCTCGGTCACCGACAGCGGCTTTTCCAGCCCCGGTATCTCGACGATCAGATGGGTGATCTCGCCGAAATAGTGGCGTTCGACCACCTTGCCGGCAACCTCGAATTTAGCTGTCGCATTGTCCCACAGCACGCGCAGACGCTCGGGGCGGATCCCCAGCGTGGCCGCGCCGCCATTGCGCATGAAGGCCTTCGGCTTGTCGGTTTTCACACGGCCGAATCCCAGCGTGTCGACGATCAGCGAGGCGCCGTTCTCCTCGACGATCTCGGCCTTGACGAAGTTCATGCCGCCGAGGAAGTCGGCGACCTGGCGGTTGACCGGGCGCTGGTAGATTTCCTTGGGCGAGGCGACCTGCGCGATCCTGCCGCCGAACATCACCGCGATGCGGTCGGACATTGCGAGCGCCTCATACTGGTCGTGGGTGACCAGCACGAAGGTGATGCCGACGGCCTGCTGCAGGCGGCGCAGCTCGACCTGCATCTGCTCGCGCAATTTCTTGTCGAGCGCCGACAGTGGCTCGTCGAGCAGCAGCACCTTCGGCCGCATGACCAGCGCTCGGGCGAGTGCTACGCGCTGGCGCTGGCCGCCGGACAGTTCGGTGGCCAGCCGCTTGCCAAGCCCGGTCAGCGAGACCTGCGCCAGAGCCTCCTCGACGCGGCGTTTCTCCTCTCCGCCCTGCAGCCTCAGCCGCTTCAGCCCATAGGCGACGTTCTGCTCGACATTGAGGTGCGGGAAGATCGCATAGCTCTGGAACACCATATTGGTCGGCCGGCGGTTGGCCGGAATGCCTTCCATCGGCTGGCCGCCGACCGCGATCGAACCGCTGGTCGGGTTGTCGAAACCGGCGATCATGCGCAAAAGCGTGGTCTTGCCGCAGCCGGACGGGCCGAGCAGCGAGAAGAATTCGCCTTCCTTGATGGTCAGGGACGCGTCGTCGAGCGCCTTGAACGACCCATAGCTGCGGGTGACGTTTCGGATCTCGATCATCGACCGATCAGATTGGGCTGGATCGGATTGGGGGCGCTCGATCGGCGGCTGTTCAGGCATAGAGGCCTCCCTCGTTCTGGGTGCGTCTGGCCGCGCGGCGACGCAGGATTTCGGCGACGGTCATCAAAACGAAAGAGGCAACCAGAAGCAGTGTGCCCAGCGCCAGTACGCCGGGCAGTTTCGAGGCGAAGCGCAACTGGCCCCAGATGTAGATCGGCAGCGTCGCTTCGGTGCCGGTCAGGAAGAAGGCGATGATGAACTCGTCGAGCGAGATGGTGAAGCAGACGAGCAGGCTGGAGATGATGGCCGGCGCCACCATCGGCAGCGTCACGCGGCGGAAGGTGCCGAAGGCGCTCTCGCCGAGATCGGCGGAGGCTTCCTCCAGGCTGCGGTCGAAGCCCTCGAAGCCGGAGGTCAGCACCGTCATCGAATAGGGAATGCAGATCAGGACATGGCCGAGCACGACGGTGAACAGGGAGAGGCTCAAGCCCAGCTGCAGCATCACCAGCAGCATCGAGATGGCGACGATCACCTCGGGCAGCACCAGCGGCGCCATTATCAGGCCGTTGATGGCGCGGCGGCCGGGATAGCGGTAGCGGGTGATCGAGCGGGCGGCGAGGATGCCGAGCACGGTGGCGAGAACCGACGCGCAGACCCCGACCTTCAGGCTGTTCCAGGCGGCGTCGAGCAGCGCCGGCGTGTGCGGCAGGTCCGCATACCATTGCAGGGTGAAGCCGGTGAGCGGGAATTTCGGCGTCGGCGCCGTGTTGATCGAGAAGATCGGCAAGAAGATGACGGGCAGATAGAGGAAGACGATATAGAGAAACGCATAGACCGACAGCCAGCCGCCCGACAGGAGGCGCCGCGCCCTCATCGTGCCAGCCTCTGCAGTGCGCGGATGATCAGCACCGTGGCGCCGGCCATCAGGGTGACGATCAGCATGGTGGTGACGGAAAGGGCGGCCCCCAGCGGCCAGTTGGCCGCCTTGCCGAACTGCGCCTGAATGGCGTTGGCGATCATCACGCCGTCCTTGCCGCCGACCAGCTTCGGCGTGACATAGTCGCCGACGGTCGGGATCATGACGATCAGCGCCGCCGAGATGACGCCCGGCGCCGACAGCGGCAAGGTCACGCGAAGGAATGAACGCAAGGGACCATCGCCGAGATCGGTGGCTGCCTCGACCAGCGTGCGGTCGACCTTTTCCAGCGAGACGAAGATCGGCAGGATGGCGAAGGCCGCCCAGGCATGGGTCAGGGTAATGATGACGGCGCTCGAATTGTAAAGCAGCGCCGTCGACGGCTCGTCGATGATGCCGAGGCCGATCAGGCCGGAATTGAGCACGCCATTGTAGCCGAGGATGACCTTCCACGACATGACGCGCAGGAGATAGCTGGTCCAGAACGGGATGGTGATGAGGAACAGCCACAGGCTCTTGTGACGGCCGCCATGGAAGGAAATGAAGTAGGCGATCGGGTAGGCGAGGATGACGGTAAACAGGCTCACCGTCAGCGAGATGTAGAGCGAGCGCCACAACAGATCGCGGTAGATCGGCTCGGTCAGCGCCACGCGGTAGTTTTCCAGCGTGAAGGTGCGGTCGATTGTCAGGTAGTGCTGCGTCCAGAAGGAGTGGGCGATGACCACCAGGATCGGCAGGACCAGCAGGACGAGGGCGTAGAGAAAGGTCGGGCTGATCAGGGCAAAGCCCTGGACAGGTTCGGATTGCAGAAGGGCATTTCGTCTGGCCCGCGTCATGCGCAACGGGGGCGACCCTTCCACGGTCGCCGTCATTGCCAGACTCCGGGGGGCAGGGCTCCGGGCGTGATCTCGGTTGCTGGCCTGGACTGTTCCGCCATGCGCATCCCATTGTGCTGACGCCGGCCGTTTGTTCCCACTTATCCTTGGAACGCGATTGAACACAAAACCGGTGACCGCTTGTTCTGGTCGCGTTCCTAGCTTGCCGGCTTTCTTTCATCTTGCGCGCATCCGTGGATTGAAATCAAGCGCTATTTCTGAGATATTGATTGAACGGACATTCAAAATTAGGTGAGGAAAGCCGTCATTTCCGGCCTTTGCCGCCGAATTCTAAGCTCAAGAAAAAATCGACAGAGATGTGGAGGCGACAATGGCTGCGGTGAGGGACCTGAAGGCGACCGAAATGGCGGCGTCCGGCGGCGACGATGCCATTGAACTGGGCAAGCGCCATCTCATCCAGCCCTGGCCTTATGCCGGTTCCGTCGGTACGGAAGCCCGCGCGCTGATAGGCGAAGGCGACGGCATCTACATCACCGACAGCACCGGCAAGCGGCTGATCGACGGGCCTGCCGGCATGTGGTGCGTCAATATCGGCCACCGCCGCGAGGAACTCGCCAGGGTGATGTACGAGCAGGCGATGGCGCTGTCCTACAACACGCCCTGGTACACGATGAACGCGCCGTCGGCCGAACTTGCCATGCGCGTCGCCGGCCATGCGCCGGGCGATCTCAGCCACGTCTTCTACACCACCGGCGGCTCTTCCGCCGTAGAGACGGCGCTGCGCTTCATGCAGTTCTACAACAATGTGCGCGGCCGGCCGGAAAAGAAGCTGATCCTGTCGCGCGGCGGAGCCTATCACGGCTCGACCTATCTGTCGGCCTCGCTCAACGGCCGCCCGCGCGACCGCGACTGGATGGACGGCGCCGACGAGCTGGTGATCAAGCTGTCCTCGCCCGATCCGTTCCGCCGCCCGCAAAGCATGGGCCTTGCCGCCTTCACCGACTTCCTCGTCGATCAGTTCCGCGACACGGTCGCCCGTGTCGGCGCCGACAAAATAGGTGCTTTCGTCGGCGAGCCGGTGCAGGCATCAGGGGGCGTCGTGATCCCGCCGGATGGCTACCTCAAGCGCATCCGCGAGATCTGCCGCGACAACGACATCCTCTATGTCTCCGACGAGGTGGTGACGGGCTTCGGCCGGCTCGGCCATGTCTTCGCCTCGGGCGACGTGTTTGGCATCGATCCCGACATGATCACCTTCGCCAAGGGCGTCACCTCGGGCTATTTCCCGCTCGGCGGGGTCATCGTCTCGGAACGGCTGCTGCAGGAGTTGCGCCGTTCGAACCATCCCGATGCGATGTTCGGCCATGGCCTGACCTATACCAGCCACCCCATAGGCTGTGCCGTGGCGTTGAAAAACCTCGACCTGCTGGAAGAGGGCGTGCTTGCTCACACGCGCGCGGTCGCGCCCTATTTTCAGGCGCAGCTGAAGACGCTGGAAGAGCTGCCGCTGGTCGGCGAGGTGCGCGGTGCCGGGCTGATGGGCTGCGTCGAATGCGTCGCCGATCGTGAAAGCAAGGACCCGCTGCAGCTCGACAAGGATGTCGGCAAACGCATCGACGCCCACTGCCATGAGCTCGGCCTGCTGGTGCGGCCGCTGATCAACATGTGCGTGATGTCGCCGCCGCTGATCATCACGCGTGAGCAGATCGACGACATGGTCGGCACTTTGCGCGAGGGCATTTCGCGGACCATGGATGATCTGAGGAAAGAGGGAGTGTGGCGGGGGTAAAGTATCTTCCTTCTCCCGTAGGACAGAGAGAAGGAAGCTACGGCCGCGACCTCAGCGCGTCGTTCAAATTCCACATGTCCTTCTCCTCGGGCGCCGTTTCCAGGCCCAGCACCGGCAGCATCTTGCGCAGATGATCGTGGTGGGTGCGCACGCCATATTCGAGGTCGGAGAGATAAAAACCCTCGAAGGCTTCGGACAGCATGGATTCGTTCGACCACACCGACAGCTGGACATCTTCCGACATGGTGTCGCGGTCGATGCGGAAGGAGAGGTAGCGGGCGGCGGCCTGCTCGCGGCTTTCGTCGCGGTAGCGGTAGATGGCGCCGCGCAGCAGGGTCTCGCCCGTCGACAGCGGAAACTCCTGATAGAACTGCACGGATTCCGGCATCACCGAAATGACCGCGTTGGGGAAGATGCCGTAATAGACCCAGGCCTTTTTCAGATAGTCCGGCAGATGCGCCGGCTCCGGCGCGATCTTGACGTAGTTCTTGACGCTCCAGCGGCGGCCGGCATGCGGATTGTAGGTGGCGAAGGAGCGCGATACGCCATTGATGAAGGGCTCATCGAAATAGGTCGCGCCATAAAGATCCTGCAGGGCAGGATGCGCCATGGCGACGTGATAGCCCTCATTGTCGACATCGCGCACCGACTTCCAGTTGACCGGCGTCTTCTGGGTCCAGATGCCCCAGGACGGCACCATGTCCGCGGCGTTGTAATGCGCGAATTCGGGCTCGATCGGCTTCATCAGCTCGGCGACCGAAGGCTGCGGTCCGCCATTGCGGAAGCGGATGAAGATAAAACCCATCCAGACTTCGAGGTCGAGCTGCATCAGGCCGAACTCGGTCTTGTCGAGATCGGGGAAGGAGCGCGGGCGCGCGGCGCCGCGCAGCGTGCCGTCGAGATTGTAGACCCAGCCATGGAACGGGCACACCAGCGCGTTCTTGCAATTGCCCTGGCTGTCGGCGACGACACGGCTGCCGCGGTGGCGGCACATATTGTTGAAGCCGCGCACGACGCCGTCCTTGCCGCGCACGATCAAGGCGCGTTCGCCGACCACATCCATGGTCAGATAGTCGCCGGCGTTCGGGATGTCGCTGACATGGCCGACGATCTGCCAATGGTTGCGGAAGACTTGCTCCTTCTCGAGCTCGAGAAGGGCATCGGAATGGTAGCTCCAGCCCGGCAGTCCCCGCCGGTCCCAACCGTTGGGGATCGCCACGTCACGGAGGTGCGGGTTCATAAAACGTCTCTTCTTTTTGTTGAATAATCATTCAATAAAATCATATTTTGCGTTGAAATGCAATGGGTTGCGAAAATTCGAATGATTTCGACGCGGCGACTGCACGAAAAAATCGCGGAGAATCCGGGTGTTAGCCCCGGTTCCGAAATGTCGGTCCGACGTCGTTTCACAAAGCGCGGAAGCAGACGAACAAGACGCCTTGCCGGTTGCAAAAAGCGCTCGCTGCGCCGCGGTCGATCTGCCGTCCGGCAGGCGTTGGGGTGGCGCTGCCTGGCTGAAGGCGACCTGGGATTACCTTGCCTCGGCGAAGTGTGAGCCGGAATGACCGATTCTGCCCGGTTTTGCCCGATACCGCTGTTTCAATTCCGTTACATTGCCAGAGCCACACCAATTTTGTGCTGTTACAAAGTGCGATTAAGTTCGTTTCATCATCAAAAAGAAACACAGCGAAGGGGAAGGCAATGCATGCGAAAGTCGAGATCGTCACCAGCGAACACCGCCTCCAGGCTCCAGAGCGCGCTGACCGCCGTCCGAAACTGGCGCTGCGCCAACGCGCCAGCGACCACCCCATGGCCATGTTCATGGGGCTGGCTGCTTGCGCCATCATCGGCATGGCGCTCACGCCGACAGTCGGGCCGGCCTTCGCCTCGCTAAATCCGCCGGCCAATGTGGTCGACGGGGCGCCGACGACAGTCAAGACTGCTCGGCTGCCGATGCCGGCGCTCGACTTTGCCTGCAAGGGGCAGGCATGGGGCGCCGAGAGCGTCGATTGCCTGCGCGCCATCGCCCAACAGTCCGGGACGCACAAGGCCCGCGCGATCCGGATGATCGCCAATGCCGCGCCGCTGACCACCACGCCAAACATTTTCTGATTTCCGTCGAAGCGTGATCCCGGAACCGTTCCCTTTCGGGGTCCTGCTCTGACCTCCCCGAGCGCTCCTCCAGCGCTCCATTCAGCTCCCGCCGCACAGTCGGCCGGGAGCTTCTTTTTTAGCAATTCCAGCAAAAGCGCGAACGGTTTTCCCGGGAAAAGCGCGTAGCGCTTTCCCTTTGGAATTGCGTCAGAACAAAGGGTTATAGCCGGTTCGCCATTTCCATGAAACGGTGAACCGCTCTAGCCCTTCAACACGGTCTGCTCGGCAATGGTTGAAAGCACGCTGCGCACATCCAGCGTGCTGAACGGCTTTTCCAGGATCTGCGGCCGCTGCTGCGCCGGCAAGGCTTCTATTTCCGCCTTGGCGCCGATCAGATCGCCGGTGACCAGCACGAAACGCCGTGCCAGTTCGGGCCGCTCGGCAAGCAGCTCGCGGTAGATGGCCATGCCCGACGTGCCGGGCATGCGCAGGTCCGAAAAGACGATGTCGGGCGACATGTGGCCGCTCAAGGTGGCGGTGCCCGATTCCCAGACCGGCGCGATGCGCGACTTGATGCCCATCAATTCGAGAATGTCGGACAAGGAGCCCGCGACATCAGGCTCGTCGTCGATGATCAAGGCATGGCGCAGGCCGCTCGAGCGTGGCTGGCTCTCGCCGGCAGCAGCGATGCCCGCCGAAATGGCTGGCAACTGGACAACGAAACGCGCGCCTCGGGGCTGCACTTCCTCGAACCAGACATTGCCATTGTGCCGCTCGATGATCGATTTCGAGATCGACAGGCCGATGCCGGTGCCCACACCGACCGGCTTGGTGGTGAAGTAGGATTCGAAGATGCGGTTGCGGATCGCTTCGGGAATGCCGGGCCCGTTGTCCTCGACCGAGAAGCCGGGATTGCCGCGATCGCCGCGGAAGGTCCGTACCTTGATCAGCCGGTCGCCGGCAATGCCGGCCAGGGCGTGCTGGCTGTTGATGAGGAAATTGGCCGCCACCTGCGTCACATGGTCGGCGTCCGCCATGGCCAGCAGCGGACCCGGCGCGAAATCGGTGTCGATGATGATGCCGCTCGAGCGTGCGCCATAGGCGGTCACCTCGAGGGCAGCGCGGATCACCTGGTTGAGATCGGTCTCGGCCTGGGCCGCGGGGTGAAGCCGGACCATCGACAGGAAGCTCTTGACGATGCGGCCGCAGCGCTCGGCCGCGGCGCGCACCTTCTCGGCGCGGACCTTGGTCTGCGGGTCGGAGGCGAATTCGTGCAACAGCGTCGATTGCGCGACCACCACCGCCAACGGATTGTTGAGCTCGTGCGAAACGCCGGCCAGCAGCGAGCCCATCGCCGCCATCTTCTCGTTCTGGTGCAGCTTCTCGCGCTGCCGGTTGATCTCTTCCTCGGCACGCAGCCTGTCGCGCAGGTCGCGGATCGAGCCGAAGATCAGGCGGCGGTCGGCGACCCGCATCTCGGTCGCCGTCAGCTCGATCGGAAACACCTCGCCGGCGGCATTCTGCGTCACGGTCTCGAGCCGCTGGCCGACCATCGGCGCGCCGCGGCCCGACATGTAGTCGGCGCCCGAGGAATAGCCCTTGCGGTAGTATTCCGGCACGACGGTGTCGAGCAGATCCTTGCCGAGGATGTCGCTGCGCTGGAAGCCGAACATCTTTTCGGCGGCAGGATTGAATTCGATGATCGATCCAGCCTCGTCGATGACGATGATGGCGTCGAGCGAAGCCTGCAGCATGGTGCGGCGGATCACTTCGCTGGCATGGGCGTCGGAGGGCGAGTGCTCGATGGCGTCGCCGATGGCGAGCGCGATGATGTGCAGCGTCGCCTCCTCCTCGTCGGTCCACTCGCGCTCGTCGACGCAATCATTGACGGCGAGCGTGCCCCACAGATGGCCATGGGCGAAGACCGACACCGACAGGAACGACTTGATGTTCTGCTTTTCGAAATCGGTTCTCAGGAATCCTTCGAGATTGCGCGTGTGCCCGGCAAAGATCTTGCCCTGCCGTTCGTCCTCGGCGACGCGCTCCAGCAGAGGGTCCGAATTGACGATCGACTGCATGATCACGGTCGGCGAGGCCAGTTCGCCGCCAAAGTCGGGGTCGATCCAGTAGGCGGCAACCGACTGGGCAAAACCCTGACCCGGCAGTTCGCGCAAGCGGAACAGGATGCCACGCTGGCATTCGATGGCCCGGCAAAGGGTTTCCAGTATGCCGTCCATCTCGCGCTGCCAGTCGCCGGCCTCGCGCAGCCGGCGAACGACGCGCACGGCCGCCATCGCAGCACCTTGCCTGAAACCCTGCATATCCCTGCTTGTTGCTTCGCCCGTCATTTTCAGCCGTTATTCCAAAGTATGCCAATCCGGTCGGCCATTCGATCGGCGAGCAACGGCTGTGAACCCGAGACCCTGTGGGCCTGGCGCTCAGTTGCTGTCGCCGGTCGGCAGCGAGAAGATATAGCCTTCGCCGCGCACCGTGCGCAGGAATTTCGGGTTGGCCGGATCCGCCTCGATCTTCTTGCGCAGGCGCATGATGCGGATGTCGACGGCGCGCGATGATTCCGGATCCTCGGTGAAGCCGATCGCCTCGGAGATCGCGGCGCGGGTCAGCAGCCGGTTGGCGCGGGTCAGGAAAACCTCCAGCACATCGAATTCGCTCTTGGCCATGTCGATCACGGTACCGTTGGCGCCGGTGACCAGCCTGCCGTCGAGATCGGCCTGGAACGGGCCGAAGGCGACGGAACGGCGGTCCGTCCTGGTCTTCCTGTCGAGCAGCTCCGTCGGCTGCGGAACGCGACGCAGCACGCTGCGCACCCTCGCCAGCACTTCGCGCAGTTCGTATGGCTTGACGATATAGTCGTCGGCGCCGAGCTCCAGCCCGACGATGCGGTCGAGCGCCGTGCCGGCGGCGGTCGCGTAGATGATGCCGATCGGCATTCTCGAGCGCAGCCAGCGGCCCAACGACAGCCCGTCCTCGCCGGGCATGGCGATGTCGAGAATGGCCAGATGAAAGGCTTGGGTCTCGATCAGGCTGCGCGCGGCGGCGGCGGTTTCAGCGGTCGCCACATCATAGCCGGCGGCGCCGAGATACTCGGCAACCGCGTCCCTCAGGTCGGGCTCGTCCTCGACGATCACTATTCTTGCCCGCACGATGCTCTCGCTCCCACTTTCAGTGGAAAGTAGATTGGGTATAAACATCATGTCCAGCACTCATATCCGGTTGCAAGGGAACGGTTGGAAAACATGGCTGCACGAGCCGTCATTGCACTTGTTTGCGTCGCCGACGTGGTCGCGACCGAACTTGCCGACCATCTCGAGCGGCGTGGCCATGATGTGCGCCAGGCGCGACAGCCCTGGGAGGCGGAATCGCTGCTGGCGGGCGGAGTCATCGATGTCGTCGTCGTTGGTGACAGTCTCAGCCAGGCGGAAGGGCGGGATCTGCTCAGGCGTCATGGCGGCCAAGGCGAGGGCGGCCGGGACGGGCCAGATTTCATCCTGATCTGCCGGCCGGCCGATCTCGTCGACAAGGTGCTGGCGCTCGAACTGGGTGCGGCCGACGTCGTCGAAAGCCCGCTCAATGTCAGGGAGCTTGCCGCCAGGGTCGGCGGCCTGCTGTCGCGTCGTGGCAGGGGCACGCAGGAACTGATCGTGCTGGAGAACGCGACCGTCGATTTGAGATCCGCCATCGTCATGCACCGGTCCGGTACGGAGGAACAGCTTTCGCCCGGCCAGGTGGCGCTGCTCAGGCTGTTCCTGGCGAGCCCCCGCAAGGTGCTGACGCGTGACGACATCATCGCCGCGGCACCGGCCGAGAACGCCGACGCGTTCGATCGTTCGATCGATTCGCGCATCGTGCGGCTGCGCCGCAAGCTCGACACAGAGACCATTACCACCATACGTGGCGCGGGCTACCGGTTCGATCCGCCGCAGCAGTTCACCGACTGACGGCGGCGTATCCGGGCTATCTTGCTGGCTGAGCATCGGATTTTCCTCCTGCCGATGCTCCCGCGGTTCAGCGCACCACCAGCAGCGACGGACCCGATGGCATGTCGCTGCTCACGACGAGTCCGTTTGCGTGGGCACGCTCCTTGAGGAGCACTGTGGCCAGGGCGGCAAAGCCAAGCAGGCCCTGCGCATAGAGCAGTGCGGAAAGCACAGAGGCGGCGAATTTCGTCTTCATCGTTGCAACTCCCCAGAATGCCAATTCTTCAAAAATGAGTATGCCGCGGGTCGCTTCAGGAAACTCCCGAAGTGCCCGCGCCGCTCACGGAGCCCCCCGCTGCGGCGCGGGCCTTCGGTCCTCTCGGCAGCAAGTTGCCGGAGGGGCCGCGCAATGCCAGCAACCGAAGGCCAACCCGCCAGAGGGCCTTGAGCCGGGTGATGCGCAGGCTGGAAACAATCCAGACCGAGGCGGAAAACAGGGCGACGTGCAGGGTAGAGATCTCGCTCGAACTCATCGCCGCCAGCCTTGCCACGGGCCCGCCGGCAACCGTGCCGACACCGCCTATGACTGCTGCCGCGATGCTGATCCTGAAGAGCCAGGACCGCGTGTTCGTTTTCGTTCCCATGGTCGTTGCCGTCTGCTTTCGTTGCGTCAACCTTGCGTTCGGCCCGTATCCGGATCATGCCGCCCGAAGCCGCGCTTTGTTGCAGGTTGGTTTCGAGTTTGCCTATAGATCTTTCATATAGAGGCAATTCGAACTTTCGTTTTGCGAGGAATACCTATGTGCTGCACATCGCCGCCATCGTCGGGGTGCGATCGTCGTCGCTGTGGCCGCTTGGCCTGTTAACCAGAGGAAACAGATTCGAAACACAAACGAGGATTTCGCGAAATCGCCCCGAAACATGCCGCTACGATAAGCCGCTCATCGAATTGGAGCCGGCCTGACCGGCAGAGAGAGGGGACATCATGCACACCACCATTTCCGCCAAGCTCATCAACATCACCGCCGCCGCGCTCACGGGTGCAGCACTTCTGTTCGGCGCCAATGCAGCCCATGCCGCCAACAAGATCGTGGCGCGGGTCTCGCTTTCGCAGCAGATCATGGAGGTTTCGGTCGATGGCCGGCCGACCTTCGCCTGGAAGGTTTCCACCGGTGACAGGGCGCATGTGACGCCGACCGGTTCGTTCAAGCCGACGCGCATGCATGAGATGTGGTACTCGAAGAAGTATGACAACGCGCCGATGCCGCACTCGGTGTTCTTCAGCGGCGGCTACGCGGTGCACGCCACCTATGCCATCAAGCGCCTCGGCCAGCCGGCTTCGCATGGCTGCGTGCGGCTGCATCCGGACAATGCGGCCGATTTCTATCAGCTGGTCGAGACCTTCGGGCCGGCCAACACCAGCATCGTCATCGTCAAGTAGCAGGCTGTGAGCAGGCCGGCGGATCGCCGCGCCTGTTCAGGACTCCTGCCGGAACATTCCGGCGGTCTCGAGCGCAGCCAAAAAAAGAGGCCGGATTTTTCCGGCCTCTCTTTTTTTCTTCGGCTTCCATCATTCCGGCAACGCCGGCATCAGCCTCGGATCCGGCTTTTCCGCAAGATGCGGCAGATCCTTGCTGGCGATGAAGGTGTAGAACATGGGCACGACGAAGAGCGTGAACATGGTGCCGACCAGGATGCCTGTGAAGATGACCAGGCCCATCGAATAACGGGCAGCAGCACCGGCGCCGCTCGACGTGATCAGCGGTACGACGCCTAGCGCCATAGCCGCCGTCGTCATCAGGATCGGCCGCAGGCGCACCTTGGCCGAGGCGATGATGGCGTCGCGCCGCCGCAGGCCATGCGCCTCGCGCTGCTGGTTGGCGAATTCGACCAGCAGGATGCCGTGCTTGGTGATCAGGCCGATCAGGGTGATCAGACCCACCTGCGTGTAGATGTTGAGCGTGCCGAGGCCGAGATTGAGCGGCACGATCGCGCCGAAGATCGACAGCGGCACCGCCATCATGATGATCAGCGGGTCGCGGAAGCTTTCAAACTGCGCCGCCAGCACCAGATAGATGACGATGACAGCCGCTGCGAAAGCGATCAGGATGGTGTTGCCCTGTTCCTTCTCCTGCCGGGACTGGCCGGAATAGTCGATGAAGAAGGTGTCGGGCAGGCTCTCCCTGGCAATATCCTCGAGGACCTTCAACCCGTCGCCCGTGGTGACGCCGGGCAGCGGCAGTGCCGAGATGGTCGACGAATTCAGCTGGTTGAACTGTTCGATCGCCGCCGGCGAGGCATTGTTCGAAATCTTCACCACGGCCGACAGCGGCACCATCTCGCCCGTCACGCTGCGCACGAAATACTCGCCGAGCTTTTCGGGGTTGTCGCGGAATTGCTGCGGCACCTGGGGGATGATGTCATAGCTGTTGGAGTCGCGGTCGAACTGCGCCACTTCGGCGCCGCCGACCAGCAGCGTCAACGTCCGGCCGATATCGGCGATCGGCAAGTTCAGCGCGGCGGCTCGGTCGCGGTCGATGGTGACCGTCACCTGCGGCGAATCGTAGGACATCGAGTTCTGCACGACGATGAAACGGCCGGAGGCCTGTGCCTTGTTCTTGATCTGCTCGGCGGCCTTGTACACTTCCGCGGTATCGCCGGTCGAGCGCACGACCAGGGCGATCGGCAGGCCGCCACCGGAGCCCGGCAGCGTCGGCGGGGCGAAGACGAAGGCCTGCACGCCCGCCACCTTGGCGATACGAGCCGTGATGTCGGCCTGCAGTTCCTTCGAATTGCGCTTGCGCTCCGCCCAATCCTTGAAGGCAAAGCCGACGAAGGCGCTGTTTGTCGTGCCGCCGAAGGCGACCGCCGAGAACTGCGCCCGCGTTTCCGGAATATCCCTCACCAGGCCGAGCATCTGGTTCACATAGGTTTCGGTGTAATCCGATGTCGCATAGGTCGGTCCGGTCACGAGCGAGAGCAGGAAGCCCTGATCCTCTTCCGGCGCCAGCTCGCTCGAGGTCTTGGTGAACATGAAGCCGGTCACGCTGACGAGCGCGAGCACGATGATCAGCGTCAAAGGACGATAGTTCAGCGAACCGGTGACGGCACGCTCATAGACGTGCTCGACCCGCGCGAAAATGCCGTCGACAATGCGCTGGAAACGGCCCGGTGTGCCGGCCTTCAGGAGGCGCGCCGACATCATCGGGGTGATGGTCACGGCGATGACGCCCGACAGCACCACCGAGCCGGCGAGCGTCACCGCAAATTCGCGGAACAGCGCGCCGGTCAGGCCGCCGGTGAAAGCCAGCGGCGCGAACACGGCGGCCAGCGTCATGGTCATGGCGACGATGGCCGAGGCGATCTCGCGCATGCCGCTGAACGCGGCCTGCATGGGCGTCATGTGGTCTTCTTCCATGTGGCGGTGGATGTTCTCCACCACCACGATGGCGTCATCGACCACAAGACCGATCGCCAGCACCATGGCCAGCAGCGACAGAAGGTTGATCGAATAGCCCACCGCAAACAACAGGAAGCAGACGCCGATCAGCGACAACGGAATGGTGATGATCGGCATCATCACCGAACGGAACGAGCCGAGGAACAGAAGGATGACCAGGACGACGATGGCAACAGCCTCGCCGATGGTCTTGAACACCTCCTCGATCGAGGCACTGATCTGCCCGGTCGCGTCGTAGACGACCTCGATGGTCATGCCTTTCGGCAGCGTTTCCTGGATCTGCGGCACGAGCTTGGTGAGCGCCGCCGCGGTGGTCAGCGGGTTGGCCGCGGGGGTCGGGAAGATGGCGAGGAAGGTGCCGGGCTTGCCGTTGAAGGAGACCCTGGTGTCGGTATTTTCCGCGCCGAGTTCGACGCGGGCGACGTCGCGCAGCCGCACCACATTGCCGTCGGTCGAGCGCAAGGGCAGTTCGGCGAAGGCTTCCGGCGTCTGCAGCGTCGAGCGCACGGTGATCGACGAGACGACATATTCGTTCTGGGTGTTGCCGGGCGCCGACAGGAAGTTGGAATTGTTGATCGCCGTCAGCACTTCCGCCGCCGTCACACCGCGTGCGGCAAGCCGGACGGGGTCGATCCAGACGCGCATCGAGTATTGCTGGGCGCCGAAGATCTGGACGTCGGCGACGCCTTCGACCGTCGACATGCGGGGCCGGATGACGCGCTCGATATACTCCGTCAGCTGCTCCTTCGTCATGTTCGGATTCTGCATCGAGATGTACATCATCGCGAACTGCTGGCCGGTGCCCTTGACGATGACAGGGTCCTTGGATGCATCCGGCAAGGTGCCGCGCACGCCCTGGACCTTGGACAGCACTTCGGTCAGCGCCACGTCGGGGTTGGAGCCGAGCTTCATCTGCACCGTCACGGTGCTGGAGGACGGACGGCTGGACGAAGTGACGTAGTCGATGTTCTCGGTCGAGGCGACGGCGCGCGCGATCGGGGCGGAAATGAAGCCCTGGATCAGGTCGGCGCTGGCGCCCGGATAGGCCGTCGTGATCGTGATCGCGGTTTCGTCAACCTTCGGATACTGGCGGATCGACAGGTTGAAGATGCCCTGGAAACCCAGGAGCAGGATCATGCAGGCAAGGACCGTCGACAGGACGGGCCGGCGAATGAAGAGATCGGAAAAGCTCATTGCTGGTCGGCCTGCTTGTTCGCCGATTTGGTCGGGTCGATGGTGTTGTCGACATTGACGGACATGCCGTTGAAGAGGCGGTTCTGACCTGCGGTGACGACCTCGTCGCCGGCCTTCAGCCCTTCGACGATCTCGACCATGCCCTGATTGCGGCGGCCGGGCTTGACGAAGACCTGCGACAGCACCAGCGCGGGCTTGTCGCCCTCCGCCGCCGGCTTGGCCGGGTCGGCAGCCGGTTTGGTGGCATCGGAAGCGGCCTTGTCCGCCGGCTTTGCGGCATCGGCGGCAGGCTTCATGGCATCGGCTGGCTTGGCATCCGCCGGCTTGTCGGTAGCCGCCGCGGCTGGCTTTTCTTCCGGCTTGGCGGGCTGCGCCGGGGCCGTGCCGGCGGGCTTGGCCGGCTGCACCACGAAGATGTAGTCGCCATAAAGGCTGGTGGTCAGCGCCGTCTGCGGCAGCGTCAGCACGTTCTGCTCCTCGGGCAGTTCGACACGCACCTGGACGAACTGGCCAGGGGTCAGCTTGCCGTCGGGATTGGCGACTTCCGCCCGGATGTTCACCAGCCGGCTGGACGGGTCGATCTTGGGGTCGATGCCCCGGATCTCGCCGGCAAACGGCATGTCCGCGCCGCTCAAGCCCAGCCGAACCGTCTGGCCGATCTTGAGCAGCGGCAGCTGCTGTTCGGGGATCGAGAAATCGACCCGCATCGTGTCAAGATCCTGCAGTGTCACCACGGCGGTGCCGGGCGCCATATACTGCCCGACATCGATCTTCGGAATGCCGACCGTGCCGCCGAAAGGCGCCGTCAGCTGCTTCTGGTCGAGCACGGCCTGCAGCTTGGTGACCTGGGACGCCGAAGCCGAGGCCGCCGCACGTGCCGTGTCCAGCGTCGAATCGGAACCGACGCCACGCCTCGTCAGTTCGATCGCGCGGGCCAGCGATGTCTGATCGAGCGCGGCCTGCGCCTTCTGTGCGTCGAGATCGGCGCGCTCGACGGCATCGTCGAGCTGCAGCAGCACCGCATTGGCCGCCACTTTCTGGTTGGCATGGAAAAGGATGTCCTTGACGATGCCGGTGGTCTCGACCGTCAGGTCGACGCCGCGCACGGCTCGCACCGTACCGATCGCCTCGACGCCCGGCGTCCAGCTCGACGGCTTGGCGATGGTCGTTGAAACGGTCGCCTCCGGCGGCTTCATCGTGGCGAAAAACTGCTTGATGCCGTTGTCGCGCAGGAAGTTGAACCCGACGATGCCGCCGACCACAACGACCAGAACGGCCAGAACGAGAATGATGACGAAGAAACGGAGTATGCGCTTGAACAAGGAAGTCCCCTCAGTCGAAATCCGGCGCGAAGCGCGGACACCGGGACACATATCGACTGCGGGTCCCGATTTCAAATGGTGGCGGCTTTACTGTACCGTCTGGACGGTCTTGTCAATTGGGCCTAAGCTTGCGAAGGGAGGCGCCATGAGAGCCCAACGACGGAACTCGCGCGAGAAGATACTCGCGGCGGCGGCTGATGTTGCCCGGGAATCCGGGCCCGGCAGCCTGTCGCTGGATGCCGTCGCCAGCCGCGCCGGCGTGTCGAAGGGTGGGTTGCTCTACAATTTCCCAACCAAGGCCAAATTGATGCAGGGGCTGGTCGAAGGCTATCTGCGTGATTTCGAGCAGGCGCTGGAGACCGCCAACAGCAACGACGATGGTAAAAATCCGCTCGCCGTCTACATCAGGCTGTCGGCCGATGATTGCGAGGAAAAGCGACCCTCGGCCTCATGGATCTTTTCGGCGATCGCCGAGGATCCCGATTTCATGACGCCGATAAAGACATTCAAGCGGCAGCTTTTCGAACGGCTGAAGGGCGAAACATCAGACCTCAAATCGCTGCTGGTCTGTTACCTCGCCATCGAGGGGCTGCGCAGCATGAACCTTTTCGATTCCGATGTGCTGTCGAAGGACGAACGGGAGCTGCTGGTGGCGTCGCTGCTGGAGATCGCCAATTCGCCCGATACCCACCAAGCTTCCGGGACGCAATCTTGACGGCTTTCCGCCGGCAGGCACCGGGTTTCCGGGGCAGACTCAAAAGGCCTTGCCGGTGTCAGGGTCGAAGAGCCGCAGCGCGTCCTCGCTGAAGGCGAAGCTTGCCGCCTGACCTTTCGCGACGCGGCACGCCGGCGGCAGGCAGGCCGTCAGCCGCTGTGTGCCGATCCGTGCGGTGGTGACCAGTTCGGGACCGGTCAACTCGACGACTTCTATTTCCACCGGCAGTGACGGCGCGGTCGCATCCGCGGCGACCCGCAATGCTTCGGGCCTGATGCCGACCACAACCCGCGCTCCGTCCAACACCGTGTCGCGGAAATGGGCGGGCAAGGGCAGGCTCGCCTTGGCGCCATCGATGGCCAGCATGGTCCCTTGAACCGTCGCCTGCAGCATATTCATCGACGGCGCGCCGACAAAGCCGGCGACATAGAGCGTTGCCGGCTCGTTGTAGATCTCCTCGGGCGTGCCGAGTTGCTCGATCCTGCCGTCGCGCATCACCGCGATGCGGCTCGCCAGCGTCATTGCCTCGATCTGGTCGTGGGTGACGTAGACGACGGTTGTCTGCAGCATCTGGTGCAGGCGCTTCAGCTCGGTGCGCATCTCCAGGCGCAGCTTGGCGTCGAGATTGGACAAAGGCTCGTCGAAGAGGAAGACCTGCGGCTTGCGCACCAGTGCCCTGCCGATGGCGACGCGCTGGCGCTGGCCGCCGGAAAGCTGGCTCGGCTTGCGGTCGAGCAGGGCTTCGATCTGCAGCAGTCTTGCCGCCTCGGCCACCGCCTTTTCGCGCTCATCGGCGGCGACGCCGCGCATTTCCAGACCAAAGCCGATATTACGGCGCACGGTCAGGTTCGGATACAGCGCGTAGGACTGGAAGACCATGGCGATGTCGCGGTTCTTGGGGTGAACGCCAAGGATCGAGCGGCCGCCGATCAGCACGTCGCCGCTCGTCGCTTCGGCGAGGCCGGCGATGATGTTGAGAAGCGTTGACTTTCCGCAACCCGACGAGCCGAGCAGCACCAGGAATTCGCCGCTCTGCAGCGCGATGTCGATGCCTTTGAGCGTTTCGACGCTGCCGTAATTCTTGCGGACGTTGCGGATTTCAAGCGCGCTCATGCGTGGCTTCCCTTGGATGCACCGGTTCGCCGTAGTTACGGGGCAAGGTTGATATGGCGCGCGACGCCACCTGCGTCGCGGCTGCAAGCGAGGCGGTCAGCGTCTGGTCCTGTGCCAGTGCGGCCAGGAAGGCCGCATTGAAAACATCGCCGGCGCCGATCGTGTCGATGACCTTGACGTCCGGCGCGGTCGCCGTGACCAGCGCTCCGCCCGGCCCGATGGCGACCGCCCCTTCGGGGCCGCGCTTGGCGACGGCGGTCGCGCCCTTCTTCATGCTGGACTGGATTTGCCGCGCGGCCTCGACCGGATCGGGCAGGCCGGCCAGGGTCACGGTCTCCACCTCGTTGAACAAAGCAAGGTCGCAACGCGCGAGCCAGGTGCGGGCCGCCTTGCAGTTCGCCGGGGTCCAGCCCTCAATCGGCCAGCCGGTGTCCAGCGCCACAGCTATGTCGTGCCCGCTCGCCCAGTCGAAGAACGCTTCGTAGTCGCGGGTCAGATCATCGGTGAGGAAGGAGCCGCACAGCAACGCATAGCCGCCGGTGAGGCGCTTGCCGTCGAGCACCGAAAATACGTCGGCAAGGCTGAAGCGAGGCAGGTGGCCACGCGTGGTGAAAAACGTCCTTTCGCCGTCGGGATGGGTCATGCCCACCGAAAGCGTCGTGCTCTCCGGGCGCACCGGCCATTTGTCGGCGCGGGCGCCGAACGCCTCACGCAGCCAGCGGCCGAACTGGTCGTCGCCGACATTGGCGGCGATCTCGAAATCAATGCCCAGCGCCTGCCAGGCGAGCCCGGTGTTGCCGGCCTGTCCACCAACGCGCAGATCGTCGTGATCGACGACGGTTTCCGTGCCTGCCTTCGGCCATGGCGCGACCGGGCCGACAATCAGGTCGACATTGACATTGCC
Source organism: Mesorhizobium sp. WSM4310 (assembly GCF_007003935.1). Lineage (NCBI taxonomy): Bacteria > Pseudomonadati > Pseudomonadota > Alphaproteobacteria > Hyphomicrobiales > Phyllobacteriaceae > Mesorhizobium > Mesorhizobium sp. WSM4310. The sequence continues at coordinate 158,450 of NZ_VFTA01000009.1, read as the reverse complement.
GATCACCGCGAGCGGACGCATCACTCGCTCCTGGTGATCTTGGTCGAGCGCACGGGCGTGCCGGCATTGTCGACGCGGCTGTCGGCGAAGGCGATCATCAGGCGCTGTGCCACCGGCAGCATGGCGAAGATCGCGGCGAGACCCGAAGCCGGCTTGAACGAGAGCGTGACAGCGCCCGCGACCGGCGATTGTCCGGAGGCGTCGAAGATGATCAGCGGCGCGCCGGCGTCGGCCACGGAAAGGGCCATCGCCGTCACCAGTTCCGCCGTCGGATCGTTGCCGCGAAACAGGATGACGCCGATTTTTGGGCCGAGCATCTCCATCGGTCCGTGCCGCAACTGGCCGCCTTCGAGCGAGAAGCAGGGCAGCCGCGACAGTTCGGTGAGGCCGAGCGCCAGCGCCTCGGCCACGCCTTGCAGGCGGCGGCCGGAGGTGACGATGGTCGTCACCTCCTCCAGCGCTGCGAGCGCTTGCGTGATGTCATTGTCCTGCTTCTGATCCAGTGCGCCAAGAGCGGCACTTGGGTCCTCACCCAACGCGGCCAGGATGGCCAGATGCAAGGCGAAGGTCACGGTCAGGCTGCGGGTGGCGGCGAAGGCCAGTTCGGTGCCGCCGGCGCCGACCAGGCAAGGCGCGGTGCGGGCGAGAAAGGAGCCGCCCTCGAGCGTCAGACCGAAAATATCAGCAGTGCTTCCAGCTTCCGCAAACCACCTGACGACCTCCGCGCTCTCGCCGGACTGCGAGGTGACGAGCACCGTCCTGTCGTCCAGCGGCACCGGCTGGCCGAGCTGTTCCGAGAGCGGCAGTGCCAGCGCATCGATGCCGAGCGCGCGATAAAGCGGTTCGACGGCGCGCCCGACGGCATGCGAGCCGCCCATGCCGAGCAGCAGCAGCCGGCCGGTCTTCCCGATCGAGGCTGCGACCTGAGCCGCCATCGCAGCGTTGTTCTCGAACGAAGCACGCGCATCCGCATCCTGGCGCGCCATTTCGCGGTCGATGGCGACCAGTCCGGCCGGTCGAATTCTTGTTGCAGTCATCGTCATCCTTTCACACCGCCGCTGGTCAGGCCCGAGATCAGCGCCCGCTGCATGACGAGGCCGATCAGCACCGGCGGCAAAGCGGCCAGCACGCCGGCGGTGGCAATCAGCCCGTAGTCGGAAACACGGCCGCCGGCCAAATCGGCGATGGCGACAGTCAAGGTCTTGGCGCGCTGGTCGGAGGTGAACAGCAGCGCATAGAAGAATTCGTCCCAGGCGAGCAGCACGGCAAACAGCGCCGATGTCGCCATCACTGGTGCCGCCAGCGGCAGCGTGATGATGCGTAGCGTCTGGAACAGGCCGGCGCCGTCGATCATCGCCGCCGCCTCGATCTCGCGCGGGATGGAGTCAAAGCCGGATTTCATCAGCCAGGTGGTGAAGGGCGCCAATATGGTCAAATAGACCAGCGCCAGTCCGAAGACATTGTTGAGCAGGCCGAGATGCGACAGGCCCATATAGAGCGGCACGGCGAGCGCCACCGGCGGCAGCATGTAGGTGGCGATGACCATCGACAGCGACCAGCCGATCGCCGGCGTGCGCGAGACCGCCCAGCCGGCGGGGATGGCCAAGGCGAGCGCGGCCAGCGTCGCCATGCCGGCGATCTCCAGGCTGTTGCGCAGCGACGAGGTGAAGGCGGCGCCGGCGCTGTTTTCGGCGGTCGACAGCAATGTCTGGTAGCGCGAGAAGTCGGCAGCCTGCGGCCACCAGCGCAGCGGCTTGGCGGCGAGATCGGCGGCCGGCGAAATGCTCATGATGAACAGCCAGGCGATCGGCGCCAGGATGATGGCGGCGAGCAGCAGCGCGCAGGCATAGATGAAAAGGGTGAAGGCGGGGCTTCTGCGTTCCATCAGACGGCACTCCCGGCGGTCTTCTTCACCAATGCCGCATAGGCGACGGCGAGCACGGTGACGAGCAAGGTGACGATCAGCGCCAGCGACGCGCCGGAGCCGGCGCGCTGGAAAGAGAAGGCTTCCTGGTAAACGAGGATCGACAGCGTGCGCGTGCTGTTTGCCGGGCCGCCGCGGGTCATCACCCAGATGATGTCGAAGACCTTGAAGGCCTCGATGGTGCGCAGCACCAGCGCCACCATCAGCGGGCCGGCGAGATAGGGCAGGATGACGAAGCGGAAGCGGTTGAACGGTCCCGCGCCATCGACAAGCGAGGCGGCGGTGATGTCGCGCGGCACCGCCTGCAAAGCGGCGAGCGCGATCAGCGCCACCAGGGGAAAGTTCTTCCAGCAGTCGGCGACGATCAGCGCCGTCAGCGCCGTTCCCGGCTCACCCAGCCAGGAGCGGTAGGCGTCGATGAGATTGAGTTGCGTCAGCGCGGCGTTCAGCGCGCCATATTCGGGATTGTAGATCAGCCGCCACAGCGTGGCGTTGACCACGGTCGGCAATGCCCAGGGCAGGATCATCAAGGCGCGCAGGACGGCGCGGCCGTGGAACTGCTGATTGAGCAGCAAGGCGGCGAGAACGCCGATCGCCATTTCGGCGGCCACCGAAATGACGGCGAACAGCGTCGTGGTGACCAGCGTGCGCGAGAAATTCGAGCTCGACAGCATGTTGGCGTAATTGTCGAAGCCGACGTAATTGCCGCCGGTGCCGACCAGCTTGGCGTCGGTGAAGGAAAGACCGACCGTATCGACCAGCGGCCAGCCGATGACGGCGACCATGACCACGAGCAGCGGCAGCATCAGCAACCAGGCACGGGTCGTCATCCAGGTGCTCGACATCAGAGCAGCCTCTCTTCATTCATGGTAATTTCAGACATAGCACGGGCGGCACTCGCGCATGACCCCGGAAGTCGGAACCGACTTCCGGAAAGGATCATGCGCAAGATCAGAAGTGCTACAGCGTCCTTTGCGCGTCCAAGGGACGGGCGGCCCTGTAGTGCCGCCCGCAACTGGAGAACAATGCCTCAGAGGCCACTGTTTTGCGCGGCGGTCTTCAGGGCGTCTTCCGGCGACGATTGGCCAAGCAGCGATTCCTGGATGGCCTGCTGCAGCGCGGTCGACAGTTCCTGGTATTTCGGCGTGGTCGGACGCGGATACATGGCGGCGAGGCCGAGCTTGGCGGCGGCGATCAGCTCTTCCTGGCCCTTGGTGACGGCCGGGTCGTCATAGGACGAGGCCCAGATCGGCAGCGACAGCTTGGCGTACTGGTTCTGCGTCGCCTGCGAGGTCATGTATTCGATGTATTTCCAGGCTTCGTCCGGATGCTTCGAGACCGCGGTGACGCCGAGGCCCATCGACCCGTTGACGGCCGACACCTCGCTGATGCCGGTGACACCCGGCGCCGGCACCACGCCGACCTTGCCCGCGACCTTCGAGTCCTTCGGATCGTTGGCCATGTTGTACATGTAGGTCCAGTTGAGCGCGAAGGCGGCGTCGCCGTTTTCGAAGACCTTGCGCACGTCCTCTTCCAGGAATTCCTTGGAATTCGGGTTGGTGAGGCCGGACTTGTAGCTGTCGACCATGTATTTCAGCGCCGAGAGGCCGCCGCCATTCTGGAAGTCCGGCTTGCCGTCCTTGAGGAAGTCGCCGCCATAGGCGCTGACCAGCGTGGTGTAGTCGCAGATCGCGGCCTCGGCCTGCGACCAGCTCCAGGCGATCGGCGTCTTCAGCAGGCCCTTGTCCTGGATGGTCTTGGCCTGCGCGCCAAGCTCTTCCCAGGTCTTCGGCGGCGTCTTGATGCCGGCCTTTTCCAGGATATCCTTGTTGTAGAACAGGTATTTGGTGTCGAGAATCCACGGCATGCCATAGTATTTGCCGTCGTACTGGACCGTGGTCCAGGCGCCGGGCAGCACGCCCTTCTTCATGTCGTCGGTGATCTTCGACGAAACGTCGACCAGCACCTTGTTGGTGGCGTATTCGGCCGGCCAGATGACGTCGAACAGCACAACGTCGTAGCCGCCGCCCGAACCCTGGGCCAGCACGGTTTTGTCGTGCAGGCCTTCGTAGGGAACGAATTCGAGATTGACCTTGACGTCAGGATTGGCCTTGGTGAAGGCGTCCGTCATGGCGCGCACGTCGGCTTCGCTGTAGGCGGCCTGCGCCATGAACAGCGCATTGAGCGTCGTTTCGGCGAAAGCGTGAGGGACGAGCAGTCCTCCGGCGAAGACCGCGCCGACCAGTGTCTTGGTGATTGTCTTAAGCATCTTCTTCTCCCATTTCCGGCGTTGACGGGCCGGCGATGCGGGCGTTTCGCTTCGCCTTCCCGGATCCATGTCGCGTGACCTGATGCTTACCCGGCTGACCGGTGGCGACAGGCGGAAGCCCTTGGCCATCTTGTTCTGGGACATTCAGTTTGCATTAAGTCAACTCGCTTGACTTAATTAGTCGATCAATATTCTAATGGAGTCAAGAGGGGAAAAGCCGGTGGATGACATCAGCCCGATCCGCGCCAAAAGCGGCACCAACCAGGAAGGCACCAGCGCACACAACCGCCGGGTCATGATCGAGGCGCTGCGTCTCAATGGCGCCCTGTCGCGGGCCGACCTGGCGCGGGCGACGCAGCTCACCAAGCAGGCGGTCTCCAACATCATCGAAGATCTCGAAAGCGACGGCCTGGTCGTCGCGCTCGACGCGGTGCGCAAGGGCAGGGGGCAGCCGTCGACGCCCTACAGGCTGGTGCCTGAAGGCGCCTTCGCCATCGGCTTGCATATAGACCGCCATCTGACGCGCGCCGTGGCCGTCGACCTGATGGGCAGCGTGCTGGCGCGGGCCGAGGCGAACCTGCCTTTCGATGAGCCGTCGAAGGGTGTCGAGATCATCCTGAAGCTGATCGCCGGTGTGCGCCGTGACCTGGCCGGCATTTCGGTCCAGTCGGAAAAACGGCTGGTCGGTCTCGGTGTTGCCATGCCCGGTCCTTTCGGACTGAAGGATTCGGACGACAAGTGGATGATGCCGGCCTGGCAGAAGTTTCCGCTGCTGGAGGCGCTGGCCAAAGGCACGGGGCTGAATGTCGGCCTGCAGAACGATGCCGCCGCCTGCGCCACTGCCGAACGTATCGTCGGCGCGGCACATGGCGTCGACCACGCGGTCTGTCTCTATGTCGGCTACGGCATCGGCGCCGGGCTGATCCTCAATGGCGAACTCTACAGCGGCGGCCATGGCAATGCCGGCGAAATCGGCATGGCGCTGCTGGCGCCGGCGGGACCGGGCTCGACGCCGCTCGAGCACCGCGCCTCGCTGGCCTCGCTCTACCAGCATCTAGGCCTCAATCCGGCGGACAGTGATATCTACGAACAGATGAACGCCCTGGTGCTGGCCGAGGATGCCAAGATGATGGCCTGGATCGACGGGGCAGCGCATGATCTGCGCTGGAGCGTGCATCTCATCGAGACGATCTTCGATCCGCGGACCGTGATCCTGACCAGTGGCGCGCCGGAAGCGCTGGCGCGCCGGCTTGTCGAGGCAATGCACCCGCTGCTGCCGTCGATCGCCGACCGGCCCGCAAGAATGTTGCCTCGCCTGCAACTCGGCACCACCGACCCCTGGTCGATCGCGCTCGGTGCGGCCGCGGCGCCGATCAGCCGCGCCTTCGATCCGCTGTTCTCGGCGATCCTGAAGACGCGTTCCGCTCCGGCATAGGAGCTCCCAAGGCGGAGACCCTTATTTCGGCGTCACACAGGGTTCATCGTGCGGACATAGCGTCTTTTCCAGTTCTTTGCTGCAATGCAATAGGAGTGGGACATGGTGGACATAGTGTCTAGTGAGGCGGGCATTCCGAGACCGGATCATCCGCTGGACAGTTCGGGCGGCGCGAAGTGGTTCCTGCCGGCCTTCGGCGTGCTGGTTCTGGTCGGCGTGGTCTATGTCGGCTACGCGCTGAGCCAGGACCTGGCGGTGGCCAAGACCGTGCCGTGGATCCTGCTCGGCATCGCCTTGCTGATCGCGCTCGGCTTCGAATTCGTCAACGGCTTCCACGACACCGCCAATGCTGTGGCGACCGTCATCTACACGCGCTCCCTGCCGGCCGAATTCGCCGTCATGTGGTCGGGGGTCTTCAACTTCCTCGGCGTTCTCACCTCCAGCGGCGCGGTGGCCTTCGGCATCCTGTCGCTGCTGCCGGTCGAGCTGATCCTGCAGGTCGGCTCCTCCTCCGGCTTTGCCATGGTGTTCGCGCTGCTCGTCGCCGCGATCCTGTGGAACCTCGGCACCTGGTTCCTCGGCCTGCCGGCATCGAGCTCGCACACGATGGTCGGCTCGATCATCGGCGTAGGCCTCGCCAACCAGTTCATGGCGCCGTCCGGCAGCGCCACCAGCGGCGTCGACTGGTCACAGGCGACCAATGTCGGCGTGACCTTGCTGGTGTCGCCGATCATCGGTTTCTTCGCCGCCGCGATCCTGCTCTATGCGATGAAGCTTCTGGTTCGCAATCCGGCCCTCTACGAAGCCCCGAAAGGCAATGCTCCGCCGCCTTGGTGGATCCGCGGCCTGCTGATCTTCACCTGCACCGGCGTCAGCTTCGCGCATGGCTCCAATGACGGGCAGAAGGGCATGGGCCTGATCATGCTGATCCTGATCGGCGTGGTGCCGACGGCCTATGCGCTGAACCGCACGCCCGACATCAACTATCTCGAAGCCTACAAGTCGGCTTCAGCCAATGTCGAAACGGCGCTGGGCAAATATGCGAAGCCCGGCGTCACCGTCACGGATGCCAAGGATGCCAAGGCAGCCGTCCAGGATGCCGTGCGCACCCGCAGCTGGAGCGACAAGACAACGGTCGCGCTGCAGACCTACATCCACAACACGACGGCGGGACTGCAGCCCTATGCGTCGGTCGACAACGTGCCGACCGATCTGGTCAGCAACGCCCGCAACGACATCTATCTGATCGGCGAGGCGCTCAAGCTGATCGACAAGAAGCAGCTGTTGCCGATGCAGGGCGCCGATCTCAAGGCGGTGACCGACTACCACAAGGCCGTCGACAATGCGACGAAGTTCATCCCTCTCTGGGTGAAGATCGCGGTGGCGCTGGCGCTGGGTCTCGGCACCATGGTCGGCTGGAAACGCATCGTCGTCACGGTCGGCGAGAAGATCGGCAAGAGCCACCTGACCTATGGCCAGGGCGCGGCGGCCGAACTCGTCGCCATGGTGACCATCGGCATGGCCGACCGGCTCGGCCTGCCGGTTTCGACCACCCATGTGCTGTCGTCGGGCGTCGCCGGAACGATGGCCGCCAATGGCTCAGGCCTGCAATGGTCGACGGTGCGCAACCTGCTGCTGGCCTGGGTGTTGACCCTGCCGTGCTCGATCGCGCTTGCCTTCGTGCTGTTCATCGTCTTCCGCCAGGTGTTCTGAGCGTCAGACCCTCAAGAGAACGGCGCCACCTGCGGCGCCGTTCTCTTTCTCGGCCTATCCTGCGAAGACCAATGAAGAGTCAGAGCGTGCGTCTTCCCAAGCGGGCGCGCCGCTTCGAACGGTTCAGCTTTCGATGGAATGGTTGGCCGGCTCCAGCCGAGGCTCACCGCCGCACAACGTCCGCCCTGTTACGGCGGCGCAGCTGGCGTAGCGACAACATGTGCAGCAGGATCGAGCTTGGCACCACGAATGCAGGGGTCAGCACACCCGGATAATCGCCTGCGCCGATGCTCTGCACATCCGGGACAATCAACTGCAATGGGCCGGGCGAGGTGATCATGCCCATGGTGATCGCGACAGCGAAGTCGGCAAGCCCGAGGATGTTCCAGAGAGTTGCCGCCCTCCGGCCTTTGTCTGTGCCGGTCGCCACTGCGATCGCAGCCGGCAACGCGAACAAACCGGTCAGCATGTCGCCGATGCCTGCCGGCGCTGCGAAAACGCCAGGCAGTGTGCCACGCAGCCAGGCCGCGATAGCCCAGGTGCCGAACACGCGGTAGAGCTGAAGCATCACGAGCCAGCGCGCTGGCATCGCATCGAGCACCAGCCCGATCCGCTTCGAGAGCAGCAGGAGCGGCGCCCCGATGATCACCGGCAGGAAGATCGCCGATGGCAATACCGGAAAAGACGCGGTGTCCGCGTGGAAGAAGCCGTTGATCGCGGCGCTCCAGGCGAAGGCGAGCCACAGCGTGTCCGGGATCATGATCGCCAGCCAGGTCGTGCGGCGTTGAGCTGGCGTCAGGCTCGTGTGTTCGAGGCCGAGCCACAATCCCAGCGCGATGAGCCCGTGGGCCGCGAGCTGGTGGGCCGTGGTCGGAATGCCGGTGGCCGGGATCGCCGGCCATCTGTAGATCACCAGAAGCCAAAGCAACGTGAGCGGCGCAAACCAGAGCAGGCCGCGCCAGGCGTCACGCGACGGAACGATAGCAGGGGAAACAGCTTCGACGGTCATCAGCGGTACTCCATTAAGCCCAGGGCAATTCCAGGAAAAGTGTGAGCGGTTTTCCGTCTGGAATTGCGTCAAAACAAAGAGTTAGAGCGGTTCGCCGTTTCCATGAAACGGTGAAACGCGCTAGCGCATTTGCCTGCTCAAATGTACGCCCGCTTTCAGCGAGCCAATATCCGCGACAATCTTGATAGGCTGTGAAGAAGAACTTCACAGTCCGGCCGGGCTTGCTCGAAGGCGTGCCTACGCGGTCGCACCGTAGTTTCGCCGACCTGCCGCGGAACTCATGGTGACGGCCAGGCGGATCGCATCCTTGTCCCGCATGCCTGGCAGCGCTTCTGATAGGCACGATGCGCCGCGCCGGTTGATCAACCGGCGAAGGATTCCGTAAGATTGCTCCGCTTGTCCTGGACGCAAATGTCAGGTCGGGTCTTCGCGGTGCAGATCGTGGATGGTGACGCCGTCGGCATTGGTCGGCAGTGTCAGCCATTTGCGATGGCGCAAGGTGCGTTGCGTGTCTTCCAGGCCCGTGTCCCAATGCTCGCGCATCGAGGTGCCGGAGAACTCGTAGTCCTTGGCGTGACCTTCATAGCCCTTGTGCTGGTAGATCAGGTGCACGATGTTGACCAGGCCGGCATCCGAATAGTCCGCGATCAGCGCTTCTTCCGCCGGCGTCAGCTGCTCCTTGGGCACGCGCTTCAGCGCCTCGAGCAGGCGCATCTTCAGGCCATGAATGCGCTTGAAATTGTCGGTGTTCTGGCGCGTGCGGCTGGAATACATGATGTCCTTGTGGCGCGACAGCACGTCCGGCATGCTGCGCGGCAGCACGCCGCGCGCGCTGAACAGGTCGACCTGGAACACCAGCGACGAACGGTCCTCTTCCTGGTCGAGCAGATATTGCAGCGGCGTGTTGGAGACGATGCCGCCGTCCCAATAGTACTCGCCTTCTATGCGGACCGACGGAAAGGCCGGCGGCAGCGCGCCGCTGGCCATGATGTGCTCGGGCCCGATGCGGACCTTGTCGGTATCGAAATAGACGAAGTTGCCGGTCCGCACATTGACCGCGCCGACGCTCAGCCGTTTCTTGCCGTCGTTGAGGATGTCGAAATCGATCAGGCTCTCCAGCGTGTCCTTCAGCTCGGCGGTGTCGTAGAAGCTGGTGGCGCCCTCGGCGCCGGGATGCTCGAACCAGGGGTTGGGATTGCGCGGCTTGAAGAAGCCGGGCTGGCCCATGGTCATGGTCATCCACGACGAGGTACGGTTGCGGATGTCGCGGTAGATGTCGCCTTCCGGCGTATAAGCCCAGATCTTGCGGCCCGAGATGGTCTGCCAGAACTGTTCGAGCCGCTGCAGGCGGCGGCTGGACTCGTTGCCGGCGATGATCGAGGCGTTGATGGCGCCGATCGACACGCCGGACAGCCAGCTCGGCTCGCAGCCGGCATCGGCCAGCGCCTGATAGACGCCGGCCTGGTAGGCGCCGAGCGCGCCGCCGCCCTGGAACACCAAAGCGATGCGGTCATATTGCGCCGAGATCTCCGCGATCGTGGCCGCGGCTTCCTTGTTTCGATAGCGTTCAAGCACGAATTTTCTCCGGCTGGGTTGTGCTGGTTGCGAGCCGGCTGTGATCGGCAAGATAGTCGTGGACAACCTCGCCCAACCCAAGCGTCAAATCGGCCTTGAAGTGGACGGCGGAGACGATGTCGAGCACCGGCAGCTTGGCCACGTCGGCCATGACGTGGGGCCTGAGATCAAGCGCCGCTGGCGCCGTCCAGGCCTCCTTCAGCGTGATGTCGGTGAGGTAATAGCGCACCAGCTCGCAGATACGCGGGCCGCCGTCGACATGCGGGATGATCTTGATCAGGAAATTGGGCGCGGCGAGCGCGGCGAGCACGGAATCATGATCAGCTTCCCGGTGTTTGTAGCCCATCGTGCCGGTGGCGCACAGAACGCTGCCATAATGCAGCGTGCCGACGATCACCTCGCCTTCATGGATGATCTTGGGATTGGCCAGTTTCTTCGGAAAGCCCCACAGCTCGCGGCCGCCGGCGATCGGCGCGTCGTCGTCGAGATACATCGAATGGACATAGCCGCCATGCTGGCCCTTGTACCTCACCGGAATGACCTGGCCGGTCTCGGTGTAGTCGCCGAAGCCGGTGGAGTCGGGCATGCGGATGAATTCATACTTGACCAGCGGTTCGTCGATCTCCAGCGGCGCCGGCACGACGGCCTCCAGCGCCTCGCGTGTCGTGCGATAGGTGATGATGATGTATTCGCGGTCGAAGAACCGATAGGGACCTGGCGGGAAGGACGGGTTGGTCAGCGGCATCGCATGGGCGCGCTTCACGACATCGGCGATTTCCAAGCTGCACCCCCAAGGTTCTGTCGGATGAATTTCGTTCAGGAATGACCGCGCGAATGCGCAACCGATTATGTTGCACGGCACCATGACAGTGCCGTGTCAGCCAAACGACCGTGGTTTCGCGGCGGGGCGAGGCCGTGCCGGCGCTGTCGTCTGGCTGTAATCGCATCGACACATGGCTCTGTCATTGTCATGTTGCGACGCACAATTATATGCTGTCATTCCCCTCCCACCTCTCGCGAGATCACCATGGGTTCCCTGTCTTCGAAGAATGCCCTCGTCACCGGCTCGACCAGCGGTATCGGCCTGGCCATTGCCCGCGCTTTCGCCGCCGAGGGCGCCAACGTCACCATCAATGGTCTTGGCGACCCCACGGCCATCGAGCAGGAGCGCTCGGGCATCGAGAGGGATTTCGGCGTCAAGTGCCGCTACTCCGACGCCAACATGATGGATGGGGCGGCGGTGAGCGCCATGGTGCATGATGCCGAGGCGGCGTTCGGCAGCCTCGATATCCTGGTCAACAATGCCGGCATCCAGCATGTCGCGCCGATCGAGGAGTTTCCCGACGACAAATGGGAAGCCATCATCCGCATCAATCTTCTGGCGGCCTTCTATGCCATCAAGGCTGCGGTGCCGGGCATGAAGGCGCGCAAATGGGGCCGCATCATCAACACGGCTTCGGCGCACGCGCTGGTCGCCTCGCCGTTCAAATCGGCCTATGTGTCGGCCAAGCATGGCATTGCAGGGCTGACCAAGACGGTGGCGCTGGAAGTCGCGCAGGACGGCATCACAGTCAACGCCATCGCGCCCGGCTATGTCTGGACGCCACTGGTCGAAAAGCAGATCCCCGACACGATGAAGGCGCGCGGCATGACCGAGGAACAGGTCAAGCATGACGTGCTGCTCGCCGCACAGCCGACGAAAGAATTCGTCACCGTCGAGGAACTTGCCGCGCTGACGCTGTTCCTGTGCTCGGATGCCGCCAGGCAGATCACCGGCACGACCTTGCCGATGGACGGCGGCTGGACGGCACAGTAGAGGGGCAATCGAGCGTTGCGTGTTCTGGCCGGCGCCCCGCGGCGCCGGCGGGAAGGGTACGGACAGTTCCATGAAAATCATCCAGCTCTCCGACCCGCATCTGATGACGCCGGGTGGGCTGCTCTACGGTTCCGATCCGCTCGCAAGGCTGGAGGCCTGCCTGGCCGACATCGGCAAGAACCATGGCGATGTCGAACTGGTGGTGATCTCGGGCGACCTAACCAATGACGGCGAGCGTGCGGCCTATGCGGCGTTGCGGGACGGGCTGGCGCGATTTTCGCCGCCCTGCCGGCTGATGCTCGGCAACCATGACGACCGGGCGCTTTTCCTCGAAATGTTCCCCGATGCCGCCGCCGAGCAGGGGTTCGTGCAGACAGCGGCCATGTCGAGGGCAGGCTCTGCCCGGCGCGCCTCGACTGGCTCGACGAACGGCTGCAAGAGGCGGGCAACCGGCCGGTCTTCCTGTTCATGCATCACCCGCCGTTCCGGATACACATGCCGGTGCTCGATGAGGTCAGGCTTGCGGACGCCGATGCCTTCCATGACGTGCTGTCGCGCCACGGCAATGTCCGCCATATCTTCGCCGGCCATGTCCACCGGCAGATCGCCGGCAGCTGGCGCGGCATACCGGTCAGCACGCTGCGCAGCACCAACCACCAGACCGCGCTCGATTTTTCGCAGAGCTGGAGCCTGGGGCACGAGCCGCCCGCCTATGCCGTGATCTTGATCGATGCGGAGGGGGCGATCGTGCATTTTCACGATTTTCCCGTCGGCGCTGCTGACCGGGCTCCGTAAGGCCGTCCATCCCTGGATAGCGGTCCTGACGACACAGTCGCCATGGCCGGTGGACAAGTCCTGTGCCGCCGTCGCGGCTGCGGGCTTTTACACTTGTTCGCAGTCTGCGCAGCGACGTCAAAAAGCATTCGGATTTGGACATTAGTCTTGACAGAAATACAGATGTTCAATACCCGTCAAGCGAATGAACAAGCCTGCAATGTGGGAGGAATGAGCGGTATGGCTTCCAATATTTCGTTGACGGGCCTTGCCCGCGATCTCGATGAGCGCGGCAAATCGGGCAAGCCCATCCGCATCGGCCTGATCGGCTCCGGCGAGATGGGAACCGACATCGTCACCCGCGTCGCCCATATGTCCGGCATCGAGATCGGCGCGATCTCGGAACTGAACCTGCCGGCCGCCAGCAAGGCGGTGGACATCGCCTTCCAGGAAACCGGCCATGCGCGTGAAGTGTCGAACGCTTCGGCGATGACGGCTGCCATGGAGGCCGGCAAGGTGGCGGTCACCAATGACGCCAGCCTGGTCATCAACAATGATCTGATCGACGTGGTGATCGACGCGACCGGCGTTCCCGCCGTCGGCGCCGAGATCGGCCTGCGCGCCATGGAGCATGGCAAGCATCTGGTGATGATGAATGTCGAGGCCGACGTCACCATCGGCGCCTATCTGAAGAGCGAGGCCGACCGGCTGGGCGTCACCTATTCGCTGGGCGCCGGCGACGAGCCGTCCTCCTGCATGGAGCTGATCGAATTCGTCTCGGCCATGGGCCATCCCATCGTCGCCGCCGGCAAGGGCAAGAACAATCCGCTCAACATCGACGCCACGCCGCCGGCCTACGAGGAGGAGGCCAGGCGCAGGCATATGAATGTGCGCATGCTGGTGGAATTCGTCGACGGTTCGAAAACCATGGTCGAGATGGCGGCGATCGCCAATGCCACCGGGCTGGTGCCCGACAAGGCCGGCATGCATGGCCCCGCCGCGACTCTCGGCGAGCTCTCGAAAGTACTGGTGCCTGAAAAGGATGGCGGCGTGCTGTCCAGGGTCGGCGTCGTCGACTACTCGATCGGCAAGGGCGTGGCGCCCGGCGTCTTCGTCGTCGCCGACATGTCGCATCCGCGCATTTCGGAGCGCATGGAAGATTTGAAGATGGGCAAGGGCCCGTATTTCACCTTCCACCGCCCCTATCACCTGACCTCGCTCGAAGTGCCGCTGACCTGCGCCCGCGTCGTGCTTTACGGCAAAGCCGACATGGTGCCGCTGGCCAAGCCCGTGGCCGAAGTCGCCGCCGTGGCCAAGAAAGACATGCAGCCCGGCGAGAAGCTCGATGCGATCGGCGAATATTGCTACCGCGCCTGGATCATGACGGCGCCGGAAGCGCATGCCGCCAGGGCCATTCCCTGCGGGCTGCTGCAGGGCGGCTCGGTCACCGCGCCGATCAAGAAGGGCGAGCTTATCACCTATGCCAATGCCGCCCCGGCCCCGGGCTCCAAGATCGCCGAACTGCGCGCCCGCCAGGACAAGCTCGTCTACGGAATCGTGGGAGCCTGATCATGGCCGGAGCCAGCAAAGCCGTCGCGGACAGTCGCGCCAACCTGCCTTTCGTCTATCGCCAGTACAGCGCCGAGCAGCTCAAGCAGGTGCTCTACAAGATGTACCTCATCCGCCGCTTCGAAGAGGGCGCGGAGGAGAGCTACACGCGCGGCCTGATCCACGGCACCATGCACCTGTCGATCGGCCAGGAAGCCAGCGCCATGGGCATCTGCATGCCGCTTGGCGAGGATGACCAGATCACCTCGACGCATCGCGGCCATGGCCACTGCATCGCCAAGGGCGCCGAGGTCAAGCGCATGTTCGCCGAGTTCTTCGGCAAGACCACCGGCTACTGCAAGGGCCGCGGCGGTTCGATGCACATCGCCGATGTCGCCAAGGGCAATCTCGGCGCCAACGGCATCGTCGGCGGCGGCATTCCGATCGCCGTCGGGGCGGCACTCTCCTCCAAGATGATGAAGACCGGCAAGGTCGTCGTCTCCTTCTTCGGCGACGGCGCCAACAATGAAGGCGCCTTCCACGAGGCGCTCAACATGGCGGCGGTCTGGAAGCTGCCGGTCATCTTCGTCTGCGAGAACAATGGCTACGGCATGTCGACTTCGACCGCCCGTTCGACCGCGGTCAAGAACATCGCCGACCGCGCTGCCGCCTATTCGATGCCCGGCGTCATCGTCAACGGCAACATTTTCTCGGAGGTCGCCGAGGCCTCGTACAAGGCCGTCGAGCGCGCCCGCGCCGGCGAGGGGCCGACGTTGATCGAGTCCAAGACCTACCGCCATCGCGGCCATTCCAAGAGCGACCGCAACCGCTATCGCACCAAGGAAGAGATCGAGGACTGGATGTCGAACCGCGACCCGATCACGCTGTTCGAGAACGAACTGCGGGAATTCGGCTTCATCGACGACAAGGGCATCGAAGCCATCCGCAGTGAGGTGGCGCAGGAGATCGCCGATGGCATCGAGTTCGCCAAGGCGAGCCCGTCGCCCGACGTCAGCGAGACCGGAAATTACGTGTATACGGAGCAGGCGTGATGGACGCGATGGTGCGTGAACTGAGCTACGCCCAGGCGATCCAGGAAGCCATGGCGATCGCCATGGACATGGACGAACGCGTCTTCCTGATGGGCGAGGATATCGGCGTCTATGGCGGCGCCTTCCAGGTGACCGGCGATCTGGTCGAGCGCTATGGCACCGAGCGGGTGATCGACACGCCGATCTCGGAACTGGGCGGCGCGGGCGTTGCGGTGGGTGCGGCGCTCACCGGCATGCGGCCGATCTTCGAGTTCCAGTTTTCCGATTTCGCCACGCTCGCCATGGAGCAGATCGTCAACCAGGCGGCCAAGATGCGCTTCATGCTGGGCGGCGAGGTTTCGGTTCCCGTGGTGATGCGCTTTCCCGCGGGCTCGGGCACAGGTGCGGCCGCTCAGCACAGCCAGAGCCTGGAAGCTTGGCTCGGCCATGTGCCAGGGCTGAAGGTCATCCAGCCGGCGACGCCCTATGATGCCAAGGGCATGCTCCTGGCGGCCGTCGCCGATCCCGATCCGGTGATGATCTTCGAGCACAAGCTGCTCTACAAGATGAAGGGTCCGGTTCCCGAGGGCTATTACACGGTCCCGATCGGCAAGGCCGACATCCGCCGCGAAGGCCGCGACCTCACCATCGTCGCCACCTCGATCATGGTGCAGAAGGCGCTCGATGCCGCCGCCACGCTGGAAGCCGAAGGCATCGACGTCGAAGTCGTCGACCTCCGCACCATCCGGCCGATGGACAAGCAGACCGTCATCGACAGCGTCAAGAAGACGTCGCGGCTGATGTGCGTCTACGAAGCGGTCAAGACGCTGGGCATCGGCGCCGAGGTCAGCGCGATGATCGCCGAGAGCGAGGCGTTCGACTATCTCGATGCGCCGATCGTGCGGCTGGGCGGTGCCGAGACGCCGATCCCCTACAATCCGGAGCTCGAAAAAGCCACGGTGCCACAGGTTCCCGACATCATCAGCGCCGCGCGCGACCTCGTCAAAGGGGTTCGCTGAGACATGCCGACCGAAGTCATTCTTCCCAAGGTCGACATGGACATGGCGACCGGACAGATCTCGCGCTGGTTCGCCGAGGAAGGCGCGCGCGTCAAGAAGGGCGATGTGCTGTTCGAGATCGAGACCGACAAGGCGGCGATGGAGATCGACGCGCCGGCCAGCGGCGTGCTGCGCGACGTCACCGGCAAGGAAGGCATCGACATTCCGGTCGGCGCGCCGGTTGCGTGGATTTATGCCGACAATGAGGCTTATGGGGCTGATGTCACTGCGGCAAAGCAGGACAAAGGGCCAATCTCCCCACCCGTGGAGGAGATGTCGGCGAAGCCGACAGAAGGGACCCCGCCAACGTCGCATTCGGTCACGCCCCCCTCTGCCCTGCCGGGCATCTCCCCCACAAGGGGGGAGATTGGACAATCGCCGTCAGGCGCACGCGCGACACCGCTTGCCCGACGTCTGGCTCGTGAGGCAGGACTTGCTCTTGCAAGCATCATCGGCACCGGCCCATACGGCCGCGTGGTGAAGGCCGATGTCGATGCCGCGATTGCCGGTGGCGGCGCCAAGACAGCACCCGCCGCCAAGGCTCCTGCCGGTGCACCTGCCGCCGCTGCTCCGGCGGTGAAAGCGATGTCGGACGACCAGGTGCTGAAGCTGTTTGAACCCGGCTCCTACGAACTCGTCCCGCACGACAACATGCGCAAGACCATTGCGCGTCGCCTGGTCGAGGCCAAGTCCACCATCCCGCATTTCTACCTCACGCTCGACTGCGAACTCGATGCGTTGCTGGCATTGCGCACGCAGATCAATGCGGCCGCACCAATGAAAAAGACCGAGAAGGGTGACGTGCCTGCCTACAAGCTGTCGGTCAACGACATGGTCATCAAGGCGATGGCGATGGCGCTGAAGGCGGTGCCGGATGCCAATGCCTCGTGGACCGAAAGCGCCATGGTCAAGCACAAGCATGCCGATGTCGGCGTCGCCGTGTCGATCCCCGGCGGCCTGATCACGCCGATCATTCGGCATGCGGACGAAAAGACACTCTCCACCATCTCCAACGAGATGAAGGATCTGGCCAGCCGCGCCCGCAGCCGCAAACTGAAGCCGGAAGAGTATCAGGGCGGCACGACGGCCGTCTCCAATCTCGGCATGTTCGGCATCAAGGATTTTGCCGCCGTAATCAACCCGCCGCATGCGACGATCCTGGCGGTCGGCGCCGGCGAGGAGCGGGCGGTGGTCAAGAATGGCGAGATCAAAATCGCCACCGTGATGTCGGTGACCTTGTCGACCGACCATCGCGCGGTTGACGGGGCGCTCGGCGCGGAACTGCTGGTCGCCTTCAAACGGCTGATCGAGAACCCGATGGGCATGCTGGTCTAGAAGCCTGTCAAAGCAGCCCTGAGGCTCGTGGGACGCCCGTTCCGCGGGCCCGTATCGTCATGCCGTGAGAGCATTCAGCGCTAGGCTGTTGCCTGATCTGTTTGCGCATGCGCAGTGTCATCCACCAGTCATATGCGCCGTGCAGGGAGGAAGAGACGGGGAGCCGGCCAGGGGCCGGACCGGTCATGCACAGACAAGACAGGAGGTCTCATGAAGACGCTACTCATCAAGCTGCTGGCCAGCCAGCTGGCGCTCGCGGCAACTTTGTTTGCCGGCGTGGCAAACGCCGAAACACTGACGCTCTACACATCGCAGCCGGAAGCCGACGCGGCCAAGACCGTGGACGCCTTCAAGAAGGCGCAGCCCGGCACCGACGTGACCATCTATCGTTCCGGGACCAGCGACATCCTCACCAAGATGGCGGCCGAGTTCGCCGCCGGCAGCCCGCAGCCCGACGTGCTTTTGATCGCCGACGCGGTCTCGATGGAGCTGTTGAAGAAGGACGACCGGCTGCTGCCTTATCCCGAAGCCAAGCTCGATGGCATCGAAGCCGATGCCTATGACGCCGACAAGACCTATTTCGGCAGCAAGCTGATCACCACCGGCATCGTCTACAACACTGCGGCTGCTGAAAAGCCGCAGCATTGGGCCGATCTCGCCAAACCCGCCTATGCCGATGGCCTGGTCATGCCGAGCCCGCTCTATTCGGGTGCGGCCGCCTATCTGCTTTCCGGCTTTGCCGGCGATAGCAACTATGGCTGGGACTTCTTCCAGAAGCTTAAGACCAACAACACCGTCAGTGTGCGCGGCAACGGTGCCGTGCTGAAGTCGGTGGCATCAGGCGAGAAGCCCTATGGCATCCTCGTCGACTTCATGGCGATGAACGCCAAGAAGAAGGGCTCGCCGGTCGAGTTCGTGTTCCCGAGCGAAGGCGTGCCGGCGGTGACCGAACCGGTCGCCATCATGAAGACCGCGAGGGATGTCGACGGCGCCAAGAAGTTCGTCGACTTCATTCTGTCGGATGAAGGCCAGAAGCTGGCGCTGTCCATGGGCTATCTGCCGGCGCGTGCCTCGGTCGGCCGTCCCGAATGGCTGCCGGACGGCGTCAAGGTCAAGGTGATGCCGTTCGACACCAAGGCGATCGTCGCCAAGACCGACGCCGACAAGGCGAAGTTCCAGGAACTGTTCGGCGGCTGAGCCGGCAATCGCGGCGGGATGTCGTTTCGGCGGCATCCCGGATCTCAGGAAACACAACCATGCCAACACGCATCAGGGAAAGCCGGGGCCAGGAAATGGCCCTGACGGCGGCGGCAGCCATCGTCATCGTGCTGCTTTCGCTGCTGCCCATGCTGCGCCTGGTCAGGGAGATCGTGGCACCTGGCGGCACGCTGTCGACCGTGGCCATTGCGGCCGGGCTGAGAAGCCCGGCGACCTGGATCGCGACATGGCATACGCTGGTCGTCGGCATCGGCGGCACCTCGCTTGCGGTGCTGTCGGGAACGCTGGTGGCGGTGCTGGTCTCGTTGACCGACATACGCGGCCGCGGCGCACTGGTGCTGTGCTACGTCATGCCGCTGATGATCGCGCCGCAGGTGACTGCGCTGGCCTGGCTGCAGCTGTTCGGCCCGGCAAGCCCATTCCTCAAGCTGTTCGGAGCCGCGCCGCCGCTCGGCACGAAAAACCCGCTTTACTCGACGTCAGGCATCATCCTGCTGCTTGGCGTCCAATATGGCCCGCTGGTGTTCCTGCTGGTGCGTGCGGGCCTGCGCAAGCTGCCGCGCGAACTGGTGGAGGCGGCACGCGCCGGTGGCGCCGACTGGTTCACAGTGCTGGTCACCATCGTGCTGCCGCTGATGACGCCGTCGATCATGGCGGCGGCGGCATTGGCCTTCGTGTCCTGCGTCGGCAATTTCGGCATTCCGGCTTTCCTCGGCATTCCCGCCAACTACCTGGTGCTGCCGACCCTTATCTATCAGAAGCTGGCCGGCGGTGGTCCGGGCATGCTCGGCGAGACCGCGTTCCTATCGGTGCTGATCGGCGTCATCGCCATGGCCGGGATTCTCGCCCAGGAGGTGATGAGCCGCCGCCGCGACTACCGCATCTCTTCGACATCGCTGCCGGCCGAACCCTACGAACTCGGCCGCTGGCGGGCTATTGTCCAGGCCGGCCTGTGGCTGCTGATCGTGCTGGTGCTGTTCCTGCCGTTGTTCGGGCTGGTGCTGACCTCGCTGGTGCCGGGCTATGGCATCGCGCTCACGGCCAAGACGGCGACGCTCGACAATTACCGTTTCGTGCTGTTCGAGCATGATGCGGCCAACCGCGCCTTCTTCAACAGTTTCTGGCTGTCGGTTGCCGCCGCCTTCTTCGCGGTCATCGTCGCCGTGCCGGTCGCCTATCTCATGGCCTGGGGCAAGCAGCGCTGGGTGCGGCTGCTCAATCTGGCGGTCGAACTGCCCTATGCCTTGCCCGGCGTGGTGCTGGCGATCGCCTCGCTGCTGCTCTTCCTCAGGCCGATCCCACTGACCGGGATCCAACTCTACAACACGGTCTGGATCATCCTCTACGCCTACCTCGCCCGCTTCCTGGTGCTGGCGCTGCGGCCGACCATCAGCGGCTATCACCAGATCGACCGGGCGCTGGAGGAGGCCGCGCAGGTGGCGGGCGCCGGCCTGTTCACGCGCATGCGCACCATCATCTTTCCACTGGTCGCGCCGGCGGCGATCGCCGGTAGTCTGCTGATCTTCATGACGGCGCTCAGCGAACTCACCGTCTCGGCGCTGCTGTGGTCGTCAGGCTCGGAGACGATCGGCGTGGTGATGTTTTCCTTCGAACAGGGCGGCGATTCCAACTATGCGGCGGCGATGTCGGTCATCACGGTCGCGGTCACCTTCGTGCTGATGCTGGTGACCAATCTGCTTGCCCCTTACCTTCCCAGCGGAGTGTTGCCATGGCGCGACTGAGCCTGGACCATGTGACCAAGAGCTTCGCCAACTTCGACGCCGTGAAGGACGTCTCGATCGACGTTGCCGACGGCGAGTTCCTCGCCGTGCTCGGACCTTCCGGCTGCGGCAAGACGACGTTGCTCAGGCTCGTCGCCGGATTCGAGAAAGTGAGCTCGGGCGAAATCCGCATCGGCAGCGATGTCGTGTCGAGCAGCGTCGGCAGCGTCGCGCCGGAAAAGCGGCGCGTCGGCATCGTCTTCCAGAACTATGCGCTGTGGCCGCACATGACGGTGGCCGAGAATATCGGCTATTCGCTGAAGGTGGCGAAGCTCGACAAGACCGTCGCGCGCCAGAAGGTCGAGGACGCGCTGGCTCTGGTCAATTTGCAGGGACTGGGCGAGCGCAGGCCGGCCAATCTTTCCGGCGGCCAGCGCCAGCGCGTGGCGCTGGCGCGCTGTCTTGTCGCCGCACCGTCGCTGGTGCTGTTCGACGAACCGCTCGCCAATCTCGACGTGCATCTGAGAGCCTCGATGGAGGATGAGTTCGCTGCTTTTCATAAGCGCACCGGCACGACCATCGTCTACATCACCCACGATCAGGCCGAGGCGATGGCGCTGGCCGATCGCATCGCGGTGATGGATCATGGCCGCCTGGCGCAACTGGCGACGCCGCGCGAACTCTATCATGAGCCGGCAAATGAGATGGTAGCGTCCTTCATCTCGCAAGGCATCCTGCTGCCGGCGGATGTCCTGACGGGCGAAGACGGCGGCCATTGCAAGGTCAGGGTTCTGGGAACCGAGCTGGTGGTCCGCTGCCGCCCCGGCGAGCGGCCGCGTGCGGGTGCCAAGATCTGCTGCCGGTCGGCCGATCTCGACGTCTCGCCGGATGGGCCAGGCTTTGATGGTTTCGTCAAACGGGTGATCTACCAGGGTGGCGGTGCGCGCATCGAATTCGCGCCCGCCGCGGGGCCTGACCTCACCTTGCATTTCGAGCAGCCAGACCCGGTTGCGCTCGGGAGCGGAGCCCAGGCAAGGCTGCGCATAAGATCCGGCTGGCTGATCCCGGCGGGGACCGGTTCGTGATGATGCTGGACCTGCTTGGCGGCTTCGGGGAAAAGGGCCGCACCAGCCTTGCCGTCGGCAGCGGCGGCGACGGCATCCTGCTCGATATAGGCATCAAGGTCGGCGCCTCCGGCGCGGAATATTATCCGGCGCTCGACGGTCCGGTCGACGACATAGATGCTCTTCGTCTCGCACGCCCACGAGGATCATGTCGGTGCGCTGAGCTGGCTGTTGTCGCGCGTGAAGAATCCTGAGTTCACCGACGGCGACGACCCATGGCTTGGCGCGCTGATCGCGTCATTGTGGCAATCGCGCGCCAACTGGGCGACAGATGGCCATTGGTTGAGCGTCAACCTGCCGACCGCGCTGCCGGCGGAAATCCGGCAGCCGCGCATCGGCCGTGACAAGATCGGCCGCACGGCCGAGATCGTGGAAAGCGAAGGCGATCGTACCGTCATCACGGTGCCGCGCGGGCGCGCTCACGCCAGTGAGCCGGGCGACGAGAACGAGGCGATCGATACCGGCTTCGTCAGCATCAACAGGCTGAACTGGTTTGGCGAAACGCGGCTGGACGAACGGTTTGTGGGCGGGATTCTGGACTGAGCTTCCTATGTCCGACCATCCCGATCACCAAGCTGTCAGCGGCTAAACCGCGCCAATCCGATGCCTGTGCTTGAAGCCGCCGCTATTTCATTCCACATCGGGCGCAATGAACGGCAAGATACGAGAGTGGTTTCGCAATTGGCGATGGGCCTTGGCCGCATCGCTGATCCTGCATGCCTTGATCGCAGCGTTCTTGTTCTTTGGCGTGCCGAGATCCGAGCAGCAGCCGCAACAGCAGGAACAGCCCGTCAATGTCGCGATTGTGCCGCCGCCCGAGAAGCCTAAGCCGAAACCTGCTCCAAAGCCACCTGAGCCGAAACCCGAAAATAAGGCTGAAAAGCCGCCTGAACAAAAGCCGCCTCCGGAGCCACCGAAACCGCCAGACGACCATGTTCTGAAGCGCGTTTTCCAGTACGGCCAGAAAGATACGGGGCCGGAGAAATCGCTCGACGGAAGCAGCGCCAAACCCAACACGCCGTCACCGGCCAAGGATGAGGCGGCGAAGCCGCCTATAACGCCGACACCCGCGCCGACCCAGCCCGCCCCGGCTGCAACGCCACAGCAGAAGGCAGAGTCCAGCGAGCCTGACGAGAAGCCGGCCACAGTTGCGCCGGACGAAAAGCCCGCGCAAGGCGAGGAAAAGCCCGAGGCCGCGCCGGACGCCAAAGCCGTGCAAAGCGAGGAGAAGCAGGCGACCGAGGACGCTGACAAACAGCAGCCGGACAAACAGGGGCTCGCACCGCAACCCGCCGAAAAGCAAGCGGTTGTGATGCCAAAGCCATTGGCGGCCGAGACTGGTGGCAAGCCCGCGCCTCCAGCCTCAACCGGAAAGGCAAAGCCCAAACCGGCCAAGACGTTGACGTTCAAACCCGCAAGGGCCTTCAAAGCGCCGATCGGGAATGCTGGAAGATCAAATCCCGCAAACAACGACGTTGCAGGATCGCCAATCTATTCCGGCCTTCCGGGTGTCAGAAAGCTTTACTCGCAGGGAGCAACCGGCAATGCCTTCGCCACAAGCTCCATGGAGAATGTGCCGCGCGGTCAGCGCGTGGCCACCCTTTGCGGCAATGTTCTGAGCCAGGAACTGCAAAGCGCCGACTATTCGGTCAAATGGGTGCCAACCATTACGCTGGACAAAGGCAATGTTCTCAACCCTAGCCAAGCGGCCTTCAGCACCAGAAACACCTGGTACAATCTAAATTTCCGATGTGAAGTCGATCCCGATGCGACGAGGGTCCTATCCTTCAACTTTCGTGTGGGGTCATTGGTCCCGCCTGGCGAATGGGCTAGCCGTGGATTCACCAAGTATCCGCTGAATTAGGCCGGCACGCCGAGCCCGGACAATTGCCGGCTAATTCTTGCCAGTCCGCGCAGACGAAATCGGCACCGGCCGCCGTCAGCCGCGCGGTGTGCCCGGCACAGGTGTGCCCGCCGCCGGTATAGCCGATCGCCGTCATGCCGGCGGCGGCGCATTGAGCCGCCCGGGCGCCTTGGCCGGGCCGCCCTGGGTGTGGTGATGCAAATCGACAAGCTGTCGTGGCCATATGCGCAAATCCGGTGCTTATGCTTGAAGCCGCCGCTATTTCATTCCACATCGGTCAGGATGAAGGACGAGGCACGAGAACGGCGCCGGTATCTGTTGTGGGGCATTCCCGCATCGCTGATCCTGCACGTGCTTGCCGCGGCGCTCCTTGTGTATGGCCTGCCCGTGCCTCTCCAACCGCCGCGCGAGGAGCAGCCAGTCAATGTCGCGATCGTGCCTCCGCCCGATCAGCCAAAGCCGAAACCTGTTCCGCCTGCGCCAAAGCCACCGGAACCGAAGGTTGAAAAGCCGCCTGAGCAGAAAATTGAAAAACAACTTCCGTCCGAGAAGCCGCCGCCAGGCGAGGTCCTGAGGCCTGTCTTTCAGTTCGGCGACAAGGATACCGGCCCGAGGAAATCGCTGGACGGGACCAGCGCCCAAGACAGCTCGCCGTCGCCGGCCAAGGATGACGATCCGAAGCCGCCTGTCGGGCCGAAGCCTGCAGACAGCCAACCTGTCACGCCGGCAGACGCCGAGCGGCAGGCAGCTTCAAGCGCGGAGATGGATAAACAACAGGCAGCTAAACAGGAGCCGGACAAGCAGGCGGCGCTCGACGACGCCAAGCAACAGGGCGGGGCACCAGCGCCTTTGGCTGCCGATAGCGGCGGCGAGATCGAGCTTCCCACATCAGCCGAAGCACCAAAGCCCAAACCCGCAAATGCGCCCAAGCCCAGCCCCTCAAGCGTCTCGAAGTCTGCATCTCGCAACGATTCGGGCCTTCCGGGTGTTCGCAGGCTCTACTCGCAGGGCGCCACCGGCGATGCGCTGGCCACGACCTCGATGGGCGGAGTGCCTCGCGGTCAGCGTGTGGCCAAACTCTGCGCCAGCGCGTTGCAGCAGGAACTGCTGGATGCTTCCTATTTTCCCAAATGGGTGCCGTCTCTTCCGCTGAAGGTGGGCAATATTCTGGACGCCCCGGATGTCGCTTTCAGCACGACAACCACATGGTACCATCTGGGCTTTCGGTGCGAGGTCGACACCGATGCGACGCGGGTCTTGTCCTTCAACTTCCGCGTGGGGGTACCAATCCCGCCGAGCGACTGGGAAGGTCTTAGATTACCCAGCCCCTACTAGATCAGGCCGGCACGCCGATCCCGGACAATTGCCGGCTAATTTCTTGCCAGTGCGCGCAGACGAAATCGGCACCGGCCGCCTTCAGCCGCGCGGCGTGCTCGGCATAGGTGTGGCCGCCGCCGGTGTAGCCGATCGCCGTCATGCCGGCGGCAACCGCGCCCTGGATGCCGAAGGGCGAATCCTCGATGACGATGCAGTCGGCCGGATCGGCGCCTATCCTGGCGGCGGCGAACAGGAAGATGTCGGGCGCCGGTTTGCCGTTCTTGACCATGGAGGAGCTGTAGATCGCCTCGCCGAAGAACGGCGCCAGCCCGGTGACGGCCAGGCTGTGGTTGATGCGCTCGACGGAGGACGACGAGGCGACGCAGCGTTCGCCCTCGAGCGTCTCCAGAAACGCCGCGATCCCCGGGGTCGGTTTCAATTCCTCGGTAAACAGGATCTTGGTCTCGGCCCAGATGTCGCCGTCGGCGGCAGCGGGAAACTGATGGCCGGTCAATTCCCTGATCCTGGCGATGATGTCGGACTGCTTCATGCCGACGCATTGGGCGATGATGCCGCCATGGACGCCCGGCATGCCGTGCTTTTCATAGACGCGTTCGTAGGCCCTGGCGGCCAGCGGCTCGCTGTCGACGAGAACACCGTCGCAATCGAAGATGATAGGCCTTGGTCGCGCCACGCGCTTGTCTCCTCACGTCAAATTTCGCACATCGCTATCGGCAAAAAGTCAAATGTTCAATAGTGCGATGTCTTCAGCGCGTTTTGGGGCTGCAACGGCGGGCAGTCAAAGCTGGCGCAGCGCATCGCTTGCGCGGCCGGATCCGAGCGCCCGTTGCATGGCTTGCCGGGATTGTGCGCGGTCGGGCGTGATCCAGTTCGGCTCCGCACCGAGGAAGCGGTCGAGGAACGCCACCGCATAGGCCGGCATCTCGGTCACATTCTCGCGATAGGACCACCAGGTGCGCAGATCGTCGGCGCATTTGTCGATGCTGGGCGCGCTGCCGAACTCCTGCTCATAGATCGCCGAAATCACGGAGACGCAGTAGTTGGTGTAGAGGAAGCCTTCCGGCCAGAAGCGGATGATGTCCAGCGTGCCGGCATTCTGATCCGTTTCAATGAGTTGCGCGAGGCCGGAGATCTCCCTGGCCGGCGCCTGTTTGATCAGCTCGCGCAGCACGAGGCCGGCGGCAAAGACGATGAAGTCGGCGCGGTCGATCGCGGCGAAGCGCTTCTGCGCTTCCATGATCTCGACCCAGTCGAGAAAGGCCCGCGTCAGCTTCGCCTCGTCGATCTCGAAACGCACGCCGAACGTCTCCGAGACCACCTTGGCGCTGCCGCGGAAAGTGGCGCGAAACCAGCGCAGCTGCCGCAGCCGGTGGCGCAGGTCGGGCATAAGGGCCAGTTCATCCCTGAAGGGCAGTTCCATTTCATGCATCCCGTTTGACGACAGGCTAGCACAGCCATGCCGCCGCCGAAATCGGCAGACGGCTCTGTGGATGGCATAGCGGAGACTAATATCTTACATATTGACATTCTCGGAAACAAATGTTCTCACTTTGATGTTGTCGCGTGCCGGTCCAAGGTGCGGTTCAACGGAGGCTTCGGGAGGAGAACCGAATGGCGATTTGGCAGTGGGGACTGCTTCTGCTGGTTATTGTGTGGGCGCTGCAGTCGCTCGGCGTCTGGCTGCAGATGCGGCACTATTCGGATGTCTTCCGGGGCGTCACCGACCAGTACAAGGACGGCTTCGTCGGAGCCGGCAATTTTCGCGGTCGGCTGGCCAAGGGCACCATCGCGCTCGTCGTGGTGACGCCCGACCTGATCGTGCGCCGCCTGATGGTGATGAGCGGCCGGTCCGTCTTCACCAAGTTCAAAAGACATGAAGAATTCGAGGGTGTTCCCCTCGATCGACTCCGGTCCAACCCTGCGATCATGGGGGAGGGGGAACCCGGTGTGGCCGAGGCCGTGAAACGGGCGATCGAACAGATCGACAAAACACGGTCGGAGCCGGGGAAGAAGCCGGGCCTGGCCGGCTTGAACGTAGCAAGGGCTTAGAGGACGCCGCGTACCGACTGGGATAACCGGCGGGCGGCATAAGGAGGAGAAATGTCTGTATTTTCGTTGTTGGCGCAGCATGCCGACATGGCCGTGCACAATCTGCATGTCGCAGGTACCATGGTCTCGGATGCCGCATTGCATGGCAAGCTCGCCGTCGAGCATGCTTCCGACCATCTCGTTGTCCTGGCCCAAGCGGACAGCGGACCCATAACCGTCGATCAGTTCAAGGAAAAACTGAAGGAAGTCCAGCAGGAAGAGCAGCTCGGCTGGCTGACCGCCATCGGCAAGTACTTCATCGGCATCTTCCAGAAGGGCGGCGAAGTGTTCGCCGGCTTCGTCACCGGCATCATTCCGACGTTGGTGGTGCTGATGACCGCCTTCTACGCCGTCACCGAACTGGTCGGCGAAGAGCGCGTGCATGGCCTGGCGCGCGGCGCCGGCAGGATTGCCTTGACCCGCTATACGCTGCTGCCGCTGCTGGCGGTGTTCTTCCTCACCAACCCGATGGCCTACACTTTCGGATCGTTCCTGGAGGAAAAGCACAAGCCGGCCTTCTATGACGCGGCCGTGTCCTACGTGCATCCGCCGCTTGGCCTGTTCCCGCACATCAATCCGGGCGAATATTTCGTCTGGGGCGGCATTCTCGTGGCTCTGCTCGAGCTTGAGAAGAAGGGCGTTGTCGTCGCCGGTTACCACGTCAAGGTGGCGATCTGGTACGCCATTGTCGGCCTCGTCGTCATCCTGCTCAAGGGCATGCTCACCGAGCGCATCACCACCATCATGGCACGCCGCCAGGGCGTCGAGCTGTAAGGGCGGGGAGGACATCATGGACAGGACATTCAAAGCCGTAAAGATCTCCCGGGGCAACACAGGCTGGGGCGGCCCGCTCGTCATCGAGCCGACCGCGCAGCGCGACAAGGTCGTCTCCGTCACCGGCGGCGGCATCCATCCCGTCGCCCAACTCATCGCCGACATGACCGGCGCCACGGCGGTCGACGGCTTCAAGGCGCCGCCGATCGAAGGTGAGATGGCAGTGGTCGTCGTCGATTGCGGCGGCACCGCACGCTGCGGCGTCTATCCGCGCAAGCGCATCCCGACCGTCAATCTGACGCCGGTCGGCCAGGCTGGGCCGCTCGCCCAGTTCATCACCGAGGACATCTACGTTTCGGGCGTGAAGCCGGCCAACGTCACAATGGCGGACGGATCCGAGGCGGTCACCACTGCGGGGGGAGCAGCATCGATGAGTTCAGGCAATAACACAGCAGCGGCGGCGCCACAGCCGCTGCCGAGCGAAGGCGGTCTGATCGGCCTGATCAGCTCGATCGGACGCGTCATGGGCCGGGTGGTCGGCATCTTCTTCAATGCCGGCCGCCGCACGATCGACCAGGTGGTGCGCAACGTGCTGCCGTTCATGGCCTTCGTGACCATGCTCATCGGCCTGATCCTCTACACCGGCATCGGTGACGTGCTCGCCCAGCCGATGGGACCGCTGGCCAACAACATCGTCGGCCTGCTGATCATCTCGGCCATTTGCGGCCTGCCGTTCCTGTCTCCCATCCTCGGGCCGGGCGCCGTCATCGCGCAGGTCATCGGCGTGGCCATCATCGGCCCGCAGATCGCCAACGGCACGATTTCGCCGGCGATGGCTCTGCCGGCGCTGTTTGCCTACAATACCCAGGTGGGCTGCGACTTCGTCCCCGTCGGGCTGGCGCTCGGTGAAGCCAAGCCGAAGACGATTGAAATCGGTGTGCCTGCGGTGCTCATCAGCCGCCAGATCATGGGTCCCGTATCCGTGCTGATCGCATGGGTCGTCAGCCTGATCGTATTCTAAGGACATAAGAGAATGAGGTTCGCCACATGACGGTTCTGCTGAGAACACGGGTCACTTCCATCGGGCCCGAAGTGGCGGATCTTGCCGAAGGGGGCGTGGTCATCCTGTTTGCGGATGGCTCGCCGCCGGAGCTTGCCGAGGTTTCGGTGCTCCACAAGACGGAGGTCGGACCGAGCGACGGTGCGCCGCAAAAGGGCGCTTCGATCACCCTTGGTCCGGTTTCCGCGGTCATAACCGCGGTCGGCTCCAGCGCGTGGAGCAAGGTGCTCGAGATGGGCCATGTCGTCATCTCGTTCAACGGCGCCACCGAGGCCGAGAGGCCTGGCGAGATCTGCGCATCGCAGGTCGATGCCCAGGCGCTTGTGTCCGCCCTGAAGACGGACGCGATCATCACCATCGCCGCCTGAAGCATTCGCGCCGCGATCCATCTGGTTTTGGCGCTTAAAAAAGCAGAGTATTTGCCATGGAACGCTCGACCATCGTCAGAGTGCATGAAGGTTTGCACGCCCGTCCCGCCACGCGGTTCGTCAAGCTCGCCAAGGGCTTCGAATCCGATGTCGAGCTGGTCAAGGACGGCAAGGCGGTCAGCGCCAAGAGCTCCGTCAAGCTGATGCTGCTGGCGGTCAAGGAAAACCAGGAAGTCACCGTGCGGGCGAACGGCGCCGACGCCATCGAGGCGATCGAAGCGCTGATCGGCTATCTCGAGAATCCCAAGGCGGGTCTCGACGACGAAGCCGAGCCGCAGCGCCCGGCGAATGATGCCGGCCAGGCGGCATCCTTGTCAGCACCCCAATCCGTGCCGGCTGCAACAGGCCAAGCGAACGGCCTGCGCGGGGTCGCGGCAAGCGAGGGCGTCGCCATCGGGCCGGCCTTCGCGCATTTCCCGCCCGAGATCGCCGGACAGGGCCGCATGCTGCAGGCGGAAGAGATCGCCGGCGAGATTGACAGGTTCCGTGCCGCCGTCGCCGCCGTCCAGGCGCGCATGGACCGGACCTTGGCGCAGGACAGCTTGTCTGCCGCAGACCGCGGCATCGTCGCGGCACTCAGGGATATCGCCGCCGACGACAGTCTGGCCGGCGAGGCCGAAAAGGCGATCAGGGGCGGCAACGACGCGGTGTCTGCCGTCATCACCGCAGCCTCCACGATCGCCGCCGATTTCAGCGCGGTCGACGATCACTACCTCAATGCGCGGGCCGACGATGTCCACGCCGTCGGACGGCAGATCTGCCTGGTGTTGCTGGGCCAGGACGACGTCAGCCTCGAAAGCATTCCCGAAGGCGCCATTCTGATCGCCGACGACATCGGCGCCTGGGATCTGGCGCGGGCGCCGCTGAAGCGCATCGGCGGGGTTATTTGCGGCCATGGCGGCGCCACCTCGCACATCGCCATCATCGCGCGCTCGCACGGCATTCCGGCGGTGCTGGGCCTTGGCGACCAGGTCAATGCCTTGCGCACCGCGCGCGACGTGGCGCTCGACGGCAACACCGGCCACGTGATCATCGACCCGGACGCGGCGACGCGCGCAGACTATGCCGGCCGCGTCGAAGCGGCGGCGAAGGAACGCGCCGGCCTGACCGCCTTCAAGACAGTGACGCCGAAACGCCCCGACGGCAAGGTGATCGAGGTCGCGGCCAATATCGGCTCGCTCGAGGAGATCGAGGCGGCGCAGGAGGCGGGCGCCATGGGCGTCGGCCTGTTCCGCACCGAACTCCTGTTCATGCGTCATATGCATCTTCCCTCGGAGGACATGCAGGCCGAGACCTATGCAGCGCTGGCCAAGGCCTTCGCGCCTTATCCGGTCATCGTGCGCACGCTCGACATCGGCGGCGACAAGCCGATCGCCGGCATCGAGTTTCCCGACGAGGAGAACCCCTTTCTCGGCTGGCGCGGCATCCGCATGTGTCTTGACCGGCCCGATATCTTCAAGCGCCAGCTCCGGGCGCTGCAGCGGGCCGCCGTGCACGGCAACATCAAGGTGATGCTGCCGATGGTGTCCGATATTTCCGAAGTCACGCGCACCCGCGCACTGGTCGATGAATGCGCCGCCGAACTCAAGGCCGAAGGCGTGCCTTATGCGACATTCGATCTCGGCGTGATGATCGAAACCCCGGCGGCCGTGCTGATCGCGCCGGCGCTGGCCAGGGAAGTGGCCTTCTTCTCGATCGGCACCAATGACCTGACCCAATACATCATGGCCGCCGACCGGCTCAACCCGACGGTCGCCAGGCTCAACGACGTCACCAATCCGGCGGTCATGTCGGCGATCGAGCTGACGGCCAAAGCCGGCGTCGCCGCCGGCATCATGGTGGGCATGTGTGGTGAGGCGGCCGGACGCCCGGATCTGATCCCGGCCTTCATCGAAATGGGTCTGACCGAGCTTTCGATGAGCCCGGCCTCCATCCAGCGCGCCAAGAAGACGATCACGGCCATGGCAGCCGGGGATTAGCCATTCCAGGAAAAGTGTGAGCGGTTTTCCCGGGAAAGCGCGTAGCGCTTTCCCTTGGGAATTGCGTCAAAACAAAGAGTTAGAGCGGTTCGCCGTTTCGATGAAACGGTGAGACGCTCTGGATTTCCGGAAGCGCTGCTGGAGCTTACGGCAAATGCGCAAGCAAGGTGGCGAAGACTGGCGTCAGTTCATCGACCGGGCTTGCCTTGGCGCAGGCCTGTACGATGCGATCGTGACGGATATCGGCAGCCAGGATCGCGATCTCCAGCATGTCGGGTTCAGGCGCGCCGTCACGGCCGGTTGTCGCCAAGCCGCAGGCCAGAACCACAGGCGCCAGGCAGCTTATGTCGAGCGCGCGCTCCCCGGCGATTCCCGGCGCGGCTTCGCCAAAGTGCACCGGACGCTGGCTGAGCAACTCGACCAGCAACGCCGCACAAGTGGCCGCGATTGCCTGCAGCCCGGAGCCCGGCGCGGTCAACGCGGACAGGAAATCACCATGGCGCTTGCGCATCGTGGCATGCGCGGCGGCGAAATCGGCTTCGTGGATGCGGGCGTTGTCGATCTTCAGCTCGGCGAGCACCGCCTTCGTCAAATAGTACATGTCGCGCCGGAACAGGCGCTCGGCGCTCAACTGCCGCTCTTCGTTTCCGGCCGGAAAATAGGTGCCGAGGCCTTTCACGGTCGTGCCGTCCACCTTGATCGGGCGCTCGTGCGGGACAAAGGATTCGGCAATCGACAGCGCGTCGTCGACGGCGCTTGCGGCATGGCCGAGCAGGCCTTCGATGCCTTTGCCCGGAAACGGCGGCAGATGGCTGGTCGCTTCGTGCAGCACGCTGGCGTCACCGGTGCCGTCATGGCGGCTTTGCCGGATGATGTCGCGGACCTCCCGCAACCGGTCCTTCAAATTGACTCGGACGTCTTCGGAGATTTGTCGGAGCATCGCGGTCTGCCTCGAAAGTGCCTTGCAGGACGGCCGGCCAGGGCCAGCCACCGACTCTACATTGTTCCTATCGATTGGTAGATCAATAGGCGATACTAGACCAGCATGCAGAATCGGCGACGGCGCGCTCGTCCGTCGCCGCGGGGGAGGGATGATTGGCCAGGCGACGACAAACTGAAGAAGGGCGGGCCGAAGAAGGGCGGACAGGAGCGGAGACGACCGAGCAGGTCGCTGGTGAAAGCCGGACGGACCGCCTCAGGATTCGCGCCGCCTGGATGTATTTCGTCGAGCAGATGACGCAGAACGAAATCGCCGACGTGCTTGGCGTCGGCCGCGTCACCATCGTGCGCATGCTGGCCGAGGCGCGCTCGCGCAACGAAGTGAAGATCACCATCGAGAGCGAATTGTCGGAGATCGTGCGGCTGGAGCGCGCGCTGGAGCGGACCTTCGGCCTGCAGCAGGCGCTGGTCGCCCCGCTCACTGCACCCAATGCCGATCCGATCCCCGCAATCAGCGCCAAGACCGGGGCTTTCCTGTCCGACACGATGAAATCCGGCATGCGCGTCGGCGTCGGCTGGGGCCGGACGCTGTTCTCCAGCCTGCCCTTCATCAGCGCCAAGTCGCTCTCCGATTTCAAGGTCATTTCGCTGCTGGGTGGTGTCGGCGTCGTGCGACGCTACAACCCGGCCGAGTTCGCCTGGCGCTTCGCCCAGATCTTCCAGGGCGACGGCTATCTGATCCCGACGCCGGCCGTTGTCGACAGCGTCGAGACCAAGATCGCGCTGGTCGAGCGCTGCGGCCTGCAGGAGGTCTTCGAGATGGCCAACGTGCTCGATGCGGTTCTGTTGAGCGTCGGCGGCATCGCCTCGGCCACCACCTTCTCTCGCGGCGGTTTTCTCAGGGAAGCGGACCGCGAGGCCCTGCTCAAGCGTGGCGCTGTCGGCGACCTTCTGTTCCATTTCTTCGACCGCAACGGCGATCTGGTCGACCATCCCGTCAACAGCCATGTGATGTCGGTGGAAGTCGACCGTCTGCGCGCGGCGCCAATCCGCATCCTCACCTCCGGCGGCGAGGAGAAGACCGAGGCGCTGCTCGGCGCGATGAACCTGATTGCGCCGACGATCCTGATCACCGACGAGGAAAGCGCCAAGCGCATGCTCGAGGCGGTCAGCGCAAGCTGAAGGATGCCGTGATGTAGCCGGGCCAGGCCTGTTGCTCGTCGAAAACGGCGGCAAGGTCCGGCGTGTCCGCCAAAATGCCGCCGAGCACCAGCGCCGTGGCGACGCCGGCGCCGTTGCCGCCAGCTATGTCATGCTCGACGCTGTCGCCGATGCAGACGACGCTGCCGCGGTCAGGTTCGCCGGCCAGCGCCAGGGCCGCGTCGAAGATCGCCGGATAGGGCTTGCCGATGCGGGTGACGCTGCCGCCCAGGCTTTCGTAGAGATCCGCAATCTCGCCGGCGCCGAAGCGCGGTCCGACCGCGGTCAGCATGATCCTGTCGGGGTTGGTGCAGAAGCACGGCACCTGTCGCGCCGCCGCCGGGGCGAGCAGCCGGCGATAATGGTCGAGGTCGTGGCGGTCGCCCTCGCTGGCCGAAATCAGTACCAGGTCGGCGTCCTCGCCGGCCTCAGTCAGCACAAAGGGCAGGCCCTCGACCGCCGTGCGGTCGTTGTCGCGGCTGATTAGCAGGCATTTTGTCCCCCGACGCAGCTCTCCCGATGCCGCCATCTCGTTGAAGGATCGCCACGCCACCTCGCCGGAGGAGACAAAATGGTCCCAACTGCCGGCGGCGAAGCCGAGTTTCAGCAAGCGGTCCTCATTGGGCTTGGCGCGTTTGCCGGAATTGGAGATCAGCACCACCGTCTTGCCGCCGCGCTTCAGCGCCGACAATGCCTCTACCGCGCCTGGATAAGGAGCCTGGCCGTCATGCAGCACGCCGAACTGGTCGAGCAGGAACACCTGGTAGCGCTCGGCCAGCGGCCCGATACCGTCGAGGCGTTCGATTGCTTTCGCGCTCATGCCAGTCCTGCCTTGCTTGCAGCCTTTAGCGCCAGCCGCGCCGTGCCGGCGGCCGCCTCGTCGGAAAGTGCGGGCAGGAAATCGACGCCGAGCTTGCGTCGCCGAATCGCGGTCCAGGCCGGATTTGCGGCGCCGCCGCCGACGCTCCTGACCGAGGTCAGCGCCGGCGCGCCGAGCTCGGCCAGCCTGCGGTAGCCGAGCGCCTCGATCGCCGCCATGCCCTCGAACATCGCCTTGAGATAGTCGGTGTCGCTTTCCGGTCGCGGCGAAAGACGCGGCGGCAAAGTGGGATCGGCGATCGGAAATCGTTCACCCGTCGTACTAAGCGGATAGTAGTCGAGACCGGTTTGCGTCGTAGGATCGATTGCCGCGCTGAGTTCGATGATCCGCGCCAGCGGAAAATGCTGGGCCAGCACCTTGCCGCCGGAATTCGACGCGCCGCCGGCCAGCCAGGTGTCGCCAAGGCGATGGCTGTAGATGCCGAAGCGCGGTGCCGAGATCGGCCGGCCGGACAGGATCTTGATGGTGAGCGAGGATCCCAGCGCCGTGACGCCGTCGCCGGCCGTCGTGGCGCCCGTCGCCAGGAACGAGGCACAGCCATCCGTCGTGCCGGCGACCACGACCACATCGCGCGGCAGGCCGAACAGTTCCGCCGCGGCCACGGTGAACGTGCCGGTGACATCGCCCGGCTCGACCACATGAGGCAGCAAGTCCATGCGCATGCCGGTGGACGCGATCCAGTCCGGCCAGCGGCGCGCCTCGACATCAAAGCCCGTCTTCAGCGCATTGTTCTCGTCACTGACGTCGTAGCGGCCGGAGAAGTTTGCGGCGATCCAGTCGGCCTGGTGCAGCACGGCCGCGATGCCGGGCAGATGCTGGAACCGTAACGCCTTGGCCAGGCCTGAAGTCGCGCCGTGCGCGGCGCTCGCCTCAGGCGCCTCGCGGGCGATGGCTGCCAGGATGCCGGCGTCGTCGACCTTGTCGTTGTACATCAGCGGCTCGGCCAGCGGTTGCCCGGCGGCGTCGACGGGCAGCAGCGTGCCCGACGTGCCGTCGACGGCGATGGCGCGGACAGCAGTGCGGTCGATGCCCGAAAGCAGGTCTGTCAGAGCCGCCCGGACCGCTTGCCACCATGCCGCGGGGGAGCGGGGATTTTGGCCGAATTTGTCGAGCCGGACCGCCGACTGGCCGGCAATGGAAAAATCCGGACGCATGGCGACGGCGCGCGCGCCCGATGTGCCGATGTCGATGCCGATGACAAGAGGCATCATGTCTTCAGTCCTTTGCTAGCCGCCTGTGGCATTGAGCTTCTGGCGATACTGCTCGGCGTCCCAATTGACCAGTTCGTCGTTCTCGGCAGCGGTGAGATAATTCAACCGCGCCGCGACATCGACGCGAGCCGTCACGTCGGCGAGGCAGCGCTGCATGGCGTCGGCGCCAGCACTGGCGTCGCCGCGCATCAGCACGCCGGCGCCGGGAAACAGGATCGCCACAGGGGCCGTGCCGAGTCGCGCGGCGACGCTAGCCGCGTTCTCGCCTGGCTTGGCCACCACCGAACCTTGGCCGAGGAAGATGACATGGTCGGGATAGAGGCTGCCGGCCTCCGCCATGCGGCGGCTTTGCGCATCGAGCGCAACTGCGTGGGCTTCCAGATCCACCGGCAATCGATAGACGCTGTCGGCGGCAAGCGCTGTCAGGGCCGCGATGTCGGGCGCGGCGGTCGCGCGCGCCGGCCGTGCCAACAGCGAGCGGACGCGATGGAGCAGCCGCTCCGCCTCGGTCACGGTTTGCGCGGCGACGACCAACCCATGATTGCCAAGGATCAGCACATCGACACCAGGCCGCAGTTTCTCGGCAATGCCGCGGGCGAGCGGCAGACCCGGCCGGCAATAGGGCACATAGGCACATTCGACGCCGCCGAGCCGCCTGGCGACCTCGGCCTCGCCGTCGGCCTGCACGGCAAGCGAAATCGTGTCGACGCAGTGGACATGCAGAACCACGCGTTGCGGCATCAAGGCATGCACCGTGGTTTCGATCGAGGGGCGCAGGCCGCGCGGATTGAGTTCGTCGATGGCGAAGGCCTGCGGCTTGTCGGCGGCGGGATCGCGCTCTTCGACCGCCTTGAGCAGCGGCGCCATCGCCACCGGAACCATGATGTCGTCGCTGAGCGCATCCTTCAGCCAGGTGCCGGAGGCCTTGATCCACAGCGTGTCGCCGGCCTTGAGCGACGTGTTGCCGCCCGCCGCCTGGGTCATATGCGGGTTGAGCCCGATACGGGCTGAAAGCGTCCGCAAGGCCGCCAGTTCCTGCGCGTCAGCTTGGGTTGCCATGGCGCCTTTCCTTCAACGCTTGCCCGGGATCCGCCGCCGGGACCGGGTGTTGGCGCTGATATCGCAGATGCGAGCGACTTACGTCAACAGTGATCTACTATCATCAAAACCAGCTTGCAATCTGACTAATGTTGAGTAAGTTGCACCAATTGCCGTGGAAAATGGCATTGGGAGGAAAAGAGTTGAGCGACTCCGGCCGCCAGCGTCAGATCGTCGAACTGCTGCGGGACCGCCCATTCGCCTCGGTGCGCGAGCTGCAGGAGCGGCTTGGCGTTTCGGCGGCGACGGTCAGGCGCGACATCGACCGGATCGACGAGGCCGGCGAGGCGCGCAAGGTCTATGGCGGCATTTCCGCGCTCGACGGCGCATCGCATGCGGGTGTTGCCTATGCCCGGCCCTATGACGAGAACCGTGACCTCGCAGTCGAGGCCAAGCGCCAGATCGCGGCCATCGCGGCGACCATGGTGCGCGACGGCGACGCGGTCATCGTCCATGGCGGCTCGACCTGCTTCCATCTCGGCGTCAAGCTCGCCGAGCGCAACATCCGCCTCTACACCAATTCGATGCCGCTCGCGGCCTATCTGAGCGACCATGGCCATTGCAGCCTGACCGTTGCCGGCGGCGAGCTGCATCGCGAACCCGGCATCATCCATTCGTCGGTCCAGGCGACGCCCTTCTACGCGTCGAAATTCTTTCTCGGCGCGCAAGGCCTCAACCAGGAAGGCGTGCTGGAATCGCATCCGCTGCTGGTGCGCTCCATTGTCGATCTCAGCCTGTGCGCCGACCAGATCGTGGTGCTGGCCGACAGCCGAAAACTGTCGATCCACGCGCGCAATGTCGCTCTGCCGCTGTCGCGCATCGGCACGCTGATCACCGATGACGGTCTTTCGGATGCCGATGCGCGCATGCTGGAGGATGCCGGCGTCATGCTGCGGATCGCGTCCACCACGGGAGCCGTCCCGTGAAAGTGGCGGTGCTCGATTTTGGCAAGACCAATTCGAAGCTGTTCGTCTTCGGCCAGGATGGACGCATCCTCGACGAGCGCCGGACCCAGCCGAAATGGATGCGCCAGGACGGCTTCAGCGTGCTCGACGAGGCCGCCCTGCATGACTGGGCGCTCGCTGCCGTCACGAACGCGGTCGAAAACCATGGCGTGGAAGGGGTGATGGTGTCGGGCCATGGCTGCACCTTCGCCCTCGTGGACGACGCGGCGCTGACGCATCCGATCCTCGACTACGAACAGGAGCCGCCGGCCGAAATCGCTGCCCGGATCGATCGCCGCATTCCGGATTTTGCCGAGACGTTTTCGCCCCGCTTGCCGCTCGGCTTCAACTATGGCCGTCACATGCTGTGGCTGCAGGACGTCGATGCCGATGCGTTCGCGGCGGCGAAATCGATCCTCGGCTACCCCCAGTACTGGAGCTGGCGCCTCGGTGGCAGGCCGGTCTCGGAGGTGTCCTATCTCGGTTGTCATTCGCATTTGTGGGCGCCGCGCAGCCAAGACTTTTCCTCATTGGTCGATGCCGAGGGCTGGCGCCGCCAGATGCCGGCCTTCGCGCGCGCCGGCGCGGTCATCGGCGAGCGGCGTCTTGGCGGAGCGGCACGGCCAATCGCCATCCACAATGGCGTCCACGACTCCAATGCGGCGCTCCATGCCTATCGCCGCCAGGAGCTTGGCCCGCTGACCGTGGTGTCGACCGGCACCTGGGTCGTCGTGCTCAATCCCGACTGCCCGCTGGACGTTCTCGACCGTGACCGCGACATGCTGGTCAATGTCGATGTCGACGGCGGCCCGGTGCCGACCATCCGCTTCATGGGCGGGCGCGAATTCGCCGCCATCAGCGGCGACTGGCAAGGCGCGATCCCGCATGGCTCGATCCAGCAAGCGATCGATGCCGGCATCATGGCGCTGCCGAGCTTCGCGCCGGGGGGGCCGATGCCGGACCATCCCGGCCGCCTGGTCGGGCGCACGCCCGATGCCGCAGAACGCGCCGCGGCGGCGCTGCTCTATGTGGCGCTGATGGTCGATCTCTGCCTTGACCTCATCCATTCTCAAGACACCGTCATCGTCGATGGCGGGCTGAACGCTGGCGGCCTGCTTGCCGGAGTGTTGGCTGAGCTGCGTCCCGGCCAGGCCTTTCTGCAGGGCGCCACGCTGGAGGGCAGCGCCACGGGCGCGGCAGCACTTGCCTTCGAGGGCGTCGGACGCGACTTCGCCGCCGAGGCGCCGGAGCCGGTGCATGCGGCACGCTTCGCCGACCTTGCCGGCTATCGCGACGCCTGGCGCGATCGCGTTGGCGGGCAGGGCGACGCCATCAAGGCGGCGGGTGGTGCACGATGAGCGCGGCGGCACAAAAGCGGGCAAGCGGCCATCCGGTGCTGGAGATGCGGCACATCTCCAAGACCTTCGGCGCGATCCGCGCCTTGCAGGATGTTTCGCTCACCGTCCAAGCCGGCGAGCTGCATGCTCTGATGGGTGAGAACGGCGCCGGCAAGTCGACGCTGATGAAGGTGCTGTCGGGCGCCTATCGGCCGGATGCCGGCGGCGAGATCCTGATCGATGGCGTGCCCGCCGCGACCGGCGATCCGATCAAGGCTCGCGCCGCTGGCATCGCGGTGATCTATCAGGAGCTGTCTCTGGCGCCCAATCTGACGGTGGCGCAGAACATCTTCCTCGGCAACGAGCCGCGGCGCTTCGGCATTGTCGACCGCGACCAGTGCAACCGGCGGGCGAACGAAATCATCGCGCGGCTCGGCGTCTCCTTCTCGGCGCGTGCGCTGGTCTCCAGCCTGTCGCTCGGCGAGCGCCAGCTGGTCGAGATCGCCCGCGCGCTGTCGACCAATGCGCGCATCATCGTCATGGACGAGCCGACGACGTCGCTGACGTCGCGCGAGACCGACAGCCTGTTTGAGGTGATCGCGACGCTGAAGGCGCATGGCATCGCCATCATCTACATCAGCCATCGCATGGAAGAGGTCTACCAGCTCGCCGACCGTGTCAGCGTGCTGCGCGACAGCGGCTATGTCGGCACACTGGAGCGCGCCGACCTCAACGCCTCGCGGCTGGTGTCGATGATGGTCGGCCGCGATCTCTCCGCCTTTTACAAGAAGGATCATCGTCCGCCGGACGCGAAGCGCGCCATCGCACTCTCGGTGCGCGGCATGTCCGACGGACGTCTGCTGAAGAACTGCTCGTTCGACCTGCACAAGGGCGAGGTGCTGGCTCTGGCAGGTCTTGTCGGCTCCGGCCGCACCGAGCTCGCCCGGCTGATCTTCGGCGCCGACAGGCGCAGCGCCGGCACGCTGGAACTCGACGGCAAACCGATCTCAATCGGCTCGCCGCGCGAAGCGCTCGACGCCGGCATCGCCTACCTGACCGAGGACCGCAAGGAACTCGGCTTGTTCCTCGACATGTCGATTTCCGACAACATCAGCATGGGTGTGCTGGCCAGGGACGCGCGGACCGGCGGATTGCGCGACTTCGGCGCCGCCGACAGGCGCGCGGCTAAAGCCATCGCGGACCTGTCGATCCGCACCCGCTCGGCGCAGGCCAATGCCGGCTCGCTGTCGGGCGGCAACCAGCAGAAAGTGCTGCTCGCCCGGCTGCTTGAGACCGAGCCGAAGGTCGTCATCCTCGATGAGCCGACGCGCGGCGTCGATGTCGGCGCCAAGTCGGAAATCTACCGGCTGATCGACAACCTCGCCAACCGGGGCATCGCCATCCTGATGATCTCCAGCGAATTGCCCGAGGTGATCGGCGTCGCCGACCGCGTGCTGGTGATGCGCGACGGCTCCATAGCAGGCGAGGTGACGGCATCCGGAGGCGAGCCGCTGCGCCAGGAGGCGATCATGGAACTTGCGACGGGAGCGGCCCAGGAATGACCGACAGAACGACGACGAGCGTGGATCAGGCGGCGGTCAGGAGCCGGCGGCTGCGCACAACCTTCGCGGCGCTCGGCATGCTGCCGGTGCTGGTGCTGCTGGCGGCCGGCTTCCAGTTCATCAATCCCCGCTTCCTCACCGAGACCAATCTGCTCATCGTCACGCAGCAATCGTCGATCAACATCGTGCTTGCCGCCGGCATGACCTTCGTCATCCTGACCGGCGGCATCGACCTGTCGGTCGGCTCCATCCTCGCCGCGTCGGCGATGGTGGCGGTGCTGGTGTCGTTGGTGCCTGACTGGGGTCTGCTCGGCGTGCCGGCGGCCATCCTCGTCGGCCTCGGCTTCGGGCTCGTGAACGGGCTGCTCGTCGCCTATATCAGGCTGCCGCCGTTCATCGTCACGCTGGGTTCGCTGACGGCCGTGCGCGGCATCGCCCGCCTGCTCGGGCAGGACACGACGGTGTTCAACTCGGACCTGCCTTTCGACTTCATCGGCAATGGCTCGCTGTTCGGCATTCCCTGGCTGGTCGTCATCGCGCTGTCGGTCGTCGTGCTGTCCTGGCTGGTGCTCAAGCGCACCGTGCTCGGCACCTGGATCTATGCCGTCGGCGGCAATGCCGAGGCGGCGCGGCTGACCGGCATCAAGGTGCCGCTGGTGCTGCTCTTCGTCTATGGCGTGTCCGGCCTGCTCGCCGGGCTCGGTGGCGCCATGTCGGCGGCAAGGCTTTACGCCGCCAACGGCCTGCAGCTCGGCCAGTCCTACGAGCTCGACGCCATCGCCGCCGTCATCCTTGGCGGCACCAGCTTCGTCGGCGGCGTCGGCTCGATCTGGGGCACGCTGATCGGCGGCCTGATCATCGCGGTGCTCTCCAACGGGCTCATCTTGGCCGGTGTCTCGGACATCTGGCAGTACATCATCAAGGGATTGGTCATCATCGTGGCGGTCGCCCTCGACCGCTACCGGCTCCAGGCAGGGGCGAGAACGTGAGTGACCTGGTCGCCGGCATCAAAGACCGGCTTGTGTAACGCACCGTGAGAGGCTCGGTGCATCAGGAGGAAGTAAGCGTAATGAAGACCATCGCCAAACTGCTCTGCGGCGCCGCGTTCGCGGCCGCCGCCATCGCGCCGGCATCGGCCAAGGACCTCAACAAGGTCGGCATCTCGGTCGGCCTGCTCGGCAACCCCTTCTTCGTCGCCACCATCAAGGGCATCGAGGACGCGGCCAAGAAGATCAACCCGAAGGTCGAGGTGACGTCGGTATCGGCCGACTATGATCTCAACAAGCAGGTCTCGCAGGTCGATTCCTTCATTGCCGCGGGCGTCGACGTGATCATGCTCAACGCGGTGGACGCCAAGGCGATCGCGCCGGCGGTGAAGAAGGCACAGGCCGCCGGCATCATCGTCGCCGCCTTCGACGTTTCGGCGCCGGGCGCCGACGTCACCGTGATGACCAACAACGTCAAGGCCGGCGAGGAAGCCTGCCAGTACCTGGTCGATCATACCGGCGGCAAGGGCGACTACGTCATCCTCAACGGTCCGGCATCGTCGTCGATCCTGGAGCGGGTAAAGGGCTGCAAGAACGTGCTCTCGCAGCATGCCGACATCAAGATCCTGTCCGACGACCAGAACGCCGAAGGTTCGCGCGACGGCGGCCTGAAAGTGTTCCAGTCGCTGCTCACCCGCTTCGACAAGATCGACGCGGTGTTCGCCATCAACGATCCGACGGCGATCGGCGCCCAGCTTGCCGCCAAGCAGCTCAACCGCTCGGAATTCATCTTCACCGCGGTCGACGGCGCGCCCGATATCGAAAAGGAGCTCTCGTCCGGCTCCTCGATGATCAAGGCCTCGGCCTCGCAGGATCCCTATGTGATGGCCGGCCAGTCGCTGACGATGGCGGCCGAGCTGCTTGCCGGCAAGAAGCCGGCTGAGGCCACAGTGCTTCTCGATCCGAAGCTGATCACAGCCGAGAACCTGAAGGACTACAAGGGCTGGACCGCGGCCCGCTGATCACTCCAACAGGCGCGGGCCGGACTTGTCCGGCCCCGCCTTTCTTCATCACCGCGAACCGGAGACGATCATGGCGCGCATCGGAATCCATTCTTTCGTCTGGTCGGCAAGCTCGGCACAGAGCGAGCTTGAACGCACGCTGGCCAACACCAGGGAGGCCGGCTTCGATCTGATCGAGTTCTCCTATCTCGACCCGGCCAATGTCGACATTGGTGGGCTTGCCAAACGCATCGCCGATCTCGGCCTCGGCGTGGCGATCAGCATCGGATTGCCTGGTGGCGGTGACATATCGAGCGCCGACAAGGCGGTCGCCGCGCGGGGCGTCGAGATCCTCAACGAGACCATCGCGCTGACGCGCGATCTAGGCGGCCGCAAGGTCGCCGGCATCCTGTCGGCAAGCCATGGCCTGCAGGTCGAAGCGCCGACGCGCGACCAGTGGACCCGCAGCGCCGCAACGCTGGCCAAGGTCGCCGAGACGGCGAAGGCGGCCGGCGTCACGCTCAATCTCGAAATCGTCAACCGCTTCGAAAGCAACCTGCTCAACACCGCCGCGCAAGGTCTCGCCTTCATCGAGGATACCGGCTCGGACAACATCTTCCTGCATCTCGACACGTTCCACATGAACATCGAGGAAGCCGATGTCGGGCTGGCCATCCGCAACGCCGCGGGCAAGATCGGCTATGTCCATATCGGCGAGAGCCATCGCGGCTTCCTCGGCACCGGCAATATCGATTTTGCAGCGATATTCGATGCGCTGACCGCCATCGGCTATGCGGACGATCTCAGCTTCGAATCCTTCTCGTCGGAGATCGTCGACGAGAACCTGTCGAAGAAGACCGCCATCTGGCGCAATCTGTGGACCGACAATATGGCGCTCGCCAAGCACGCGCGCGCTTTCATCGGCCTCGGGCTGGAGACGGCGCGGCGCAAGGCGGAACTGGTCTCGGCCCGTCACAAGGCGTAGGGCGGCCGCGGGCGGCAGGCCCCCCGCAGGCGTGATGCCTGGATGCGTAAACGCTTTTCGTTCCCGGGGTGCATGCATTGCCCCGGTCCCATGCATCGGCTATCCGACCTCCGCGACACATGAAGCAGAAGGAACCCGGCATGACGAACAAGACGATCCTCAAAT
The DNA here is from genome assembly GCF_007003935.1 of Mesorhizobium sp. WSM4310. Classification (NCBI taxonomy): domain Bacteria; kingdom Pseudomonadati; phylum Pseudomonadota; class Alphaproteobacteria; order Hyphomicrobiales; family Phyllobacteriaceae; genus Mesorhizobium; species Mesorhizobium sp. WSM4310. Next base: position 115,061 of record NZ_VFTA01000009.1, on the reverse strand, counting down.
TCGGCCCCGTCGAACACGCAGAAGCCGGCGACCTGCCTGGCTGGGTCGTGGTCGAAGGCCACCCGACCATGCAAACCGCTGTCCAGCACACGACGGAGGACGGCAAGGTGATGTCGGGAACCTGGCGGGCGTCGCCCGGCACCTATCACGCGACCTACACCGACTATGAGTTCGTGCACATGATCGCCGGCCGCATCATCATCACCCCCGACGGCGGCACACCGGTCGAAGTCGGCCCCGGCGACGCTTTCGTGGTGGAAGCCGATTTCAAGGGAACCTGGAAGATCATCGAGCCGGTGACCAAGCATTTCGTCGTCCGGGTGGCCTGAGCCGGCCGCCTCGGTTGTGCCAAGCTGGCAGGTCGGCAATGGGCCGACCTGCAAGTGGCGGGGACCATGCGGTTCGATTTACAACGCCGTGGCTTTATTTGTATCTGATCTGCTGATACATAACCCGTGTGACCAGTGCGGGGCCATATGTCGAATGAAATCATGGTTGTCGATCCGCTTGAGCGGCTCGACCTGTTGAAGAGCCTGGCGAGCGAGGTTCGGGTCCGGATTCTCGAACTGCTGCACCGCAAGGGGCCGAAAAACGTCAATCAGGTGGCCGAAGAACTGGGTCTTCCGCAATCGACGATTTCGGCAAACATCCAGGTTCTTGTCGATGTCGGTTTGATCGAGACGAAATCACAGAAGGCGCGCAAGGGAAGCCAGAAGGTCTGCTATTCGACCTTCTCCGAGCTGGTTGTCGTCTTCAAGGACCGCACCCCGGCGCAGGATCTCGGCGTCATAGAAGTGGCGATGCCGCTTGGGCTCTATACAAGATGCGAAGTTTCCGCTCCCTGCGGCCTGTGTTCAAAGGACGGCGTCATCGGACTTCTCGATGTGCCCGACACCTTCCTTGATCCCGACCGTATGCGGGCCGGGCTGCTGTGGTTCACGCGCGGCTTCGTCGAATACCAGTTTCCCAACAATGCGACGCTTGCCAATGCCAAAGTTGGCGGGCTGGAGCTCTCGATGGAGCTTTCGTCCGAGGTGCCGGGCACATCGAAGGATTGGCCGTCGGACATCACGGTCGCGATCAACGGACACGAGATAGATACTTGGACGGCGCCGGCCGACTATGGCGACAAGCGCGGCAAGCATACGCCCGGCTGGTGGAAGCTGGCCGGATCACAGTATGGCGACCTCGCACACTGGCGCGTCACGAACAACGGCACCTATCGCAACAACACCAAGGTTTCCAAATGCTCGCTGGCTGACCTGGAGCTCGAGCGGCACCGCTCGATCCGGATACGAATCGGCGTGAAGGATGATGCGCGTCACCCCGGCGGCATAAACATCTTCGGCAGCGGCTTCGGCAATTACAGCAACGACATCGTCCTGCGCCTGCTGAAGGCCTGAGAGCATATTTGGCCCTTGACGGGCGGATGAACTCGACCCTTAACTGATCTGCGACCCGGATATAGATCAGAAAGTCGGATTGATAATCCGCAGTGGGAGGGATCATGAAGGCCAGAGTCACGGCGAACGCGGCCTATGCCGTCGCGGATATCGACAAACGCCTTTACGGCTCGTTTCTCGAGCATCTTGGCCGGGCGGTCTACACGGGCATCTACGAGCCCGGACACCCGCAAGCGGACGCGGAGGGGATGCGCAAGGACGTGATCGAGCTGGTGCGTGCGCTCGACACTCCGATTTGCCGCTACCCAGGGGGCAACTTCGTGTCCGCCTATAATTGGGAAGACGGCATAGGCCCAAAGGAGAACCGCCCGCGGCGGCTCGATCTTGCGTGGCGCACCACGGAGCCGAACCTGGTCGGCATCCACGAATTCGCCGACTGGGCCGAAAAAGCCGGCACCGAGATGATGCTTGCCGTCAATCTCGGATCCCGCGGCCTCGACGAGGCGCGGGCCTTCGTTGAATACGTCAACCACCCGGGCGGCAGCTACTGGTCCGACCTCAGGGCCAAGAACGGACGCGCGCAACCCTGGAACTGCCGCCTCTGGTGTCTCGGCAATGAAATGGATGGCCCCTGGCAGGTCGGCCACAAATCGGCGAGCGAATACGGCCATCTCGCCAACGAGACCGCCAAGGCGCTGCGCGGCCTCGACCCGACGGTGGAACTGGTCGTCTGCGGCTCGTCGCATTCCAATATGCCGACCTATCCGCAGTGGGAAGCGACCGTGCTGGAGGCGACCTACGAACAGGTCGACTACATCTCTCTCCACATGTATTTCGAGAACTACGAGAAGAATACGGCCGAGTATCTCGCTCTTCCGGCCAAGCTCGACCGCTACATTGGCACGGTCGCGGGCATCATCGACTATGTGAAGGCCAAGACCCGCTCGAAGCGGGACGTGAAGATCTCCTTCGACGAGTGGAACGTCTGGTACCATCAGCGCAAGCAGGACGCCGCGCGCATGCGCAGTTGGGACTGGCCGGAAGCACCCAGGCTTCTGGAGGACATCTACAATTTCGAGGACGTGCTGCAGGTCGGTTGCATCCTCAACACCTTCATCCGCCGGTCGGATGTTGTTCGCATCGCCTGCATTGCACAGCTGGTCAACGTTATCGCGCCGATCATGACCGATCCCGGCGGCAGCGCCTGGAGGCAGACGATCTACTGGCCTTTCATGCTGGCCTCCAGGCACGGCCGCGGCACCGCGCTGCAACTCGCGGTCGAGGTCCCTACCTATGACGCGGCCGCGGCCGACAAGGTGCCATGGCTCGACATAGCAGGCGTGCACGATTCGAACGCCGGCTCGCTGACCTTCTTCGCAATCAACCGGCATGGGTCCGAGACGATAGAGGCCGACGTCGCCCTCGAGCGGTTCGCCGCCAAGTCCATCGAGCACACGATCATCCGTCACGACGATCTCGAGGCCTGCAACACGAAGGAGGCGCCGGACAACGTATCACCGGTCAAAGGCAACGGGGCAACGCTCAGCAGCAAGGGAATGACGCTGAACTTGCCGCCGCACTCCTACTCGATGGTGCGCGTGACGCTCTGAGTCAATATCCGACTATCAGATACATACCGTAAAATCCGTTGCAGGCGGATTGGTTTGGTGTAGCATTGAAACGTTCAAGGCGGATCTAACCGCCGTACTCGGGAGGAAGCTGAGATGAACTTTCGCAGGATGATGGCCATAGCGGTGGTTGCGGCCGGAGGAATTTGGGCCGTCGCGGCCCAGGCCGAAGAAACCGTCATGTGGTGGGATTTCCTCGGCGGCGGCGACGGTGTGCGCATGAAGCAGATGATCGCCGACTTCAACACCGCTCACGCCGGCAAGATCAAGATCGACGCCACGACGCTGGAGTGGGGCACGCCCTTCTACGCGAAGGTGCAGACCTCGGCGGCGGTCGGTGAGGCGCCAGACGTCATGACCTACCACGCCAGCCGCATCCCCCTAGCGGTGAGCCAGGACATTCTACAAGAAATCACCGCCGACGACATGAGCAAGATGGGCCTCTCGGCCTCGGACTTCGCCCAGACGACGATGGGCGCCGTGACGGTCGACGGCAAGCAATACGCAGTGCCGCTCGATACCCATCCGATCGTCCTGTATTACAATCGCGCCCTTCTGAAGAAGGCAGGCGTGCTCGGCGACGACGGCCGTCCCATGGGCATGAAAAACAAGGAGGAATTCACCGCGACACTGCAGAAGCTGAAGGATGCCGGCGTCGAGTTCCCGCTGGGCAGCGTCACCGCCGACGGCAACTTCATGTACCGCACCATTTACTCGCTGGTGTGCCAGCAAGGCGGCGAGCTTCTGACGGGCAACGAGTTCCTCGCCGGCGACAACGGCAAGAAGCTGGCGAACGCGTTGACAGTCCTGCAAGGGTGGACGAAGGCCGGGCTGCAGTCGACCTACACGGACTATCCCGCAACCGTCGCCCTGTTCACCTCGGGCAAGGCCGCAATGATGATCAACGGCGTCTGGGAAGTTCCCACGATGACCGACCTCGCCAAGCAAGGCAAGCTGTTCGACTGGGGCGCCGTCGAGATCCCGGTGATCTTCGACAAGCCATGCACGTATGCGGACAGCCATTCGTTCGCAATCCCGAAGAACAAGGGCAAGGAGATCAGCCCGCAAAAGCGTGCCGCCGTTCTCGAGGTGATCTCATGGATGGACAAGCACTCGCTGTTCTGGGCGACGGCAGGCCACATCCCGGCGTACAAGCCAGTCACCGAGACGGCCGAATACAAGGCAATGCAGCCCAATGCGACCTACTCGACGCTGACGGCCAACATGATCTTCGATCCGAAGTCGACCAAGGCCGGTGTCGCCGGGCCGATCTTCGACATCATGTCCAATTATTTCGTGCCGACCCTCAACGGCGAGATGGACCCAGGCGAGGCGGTGAAATCCATCAAGGAAGAGCTGAACAGCATGTAGGGCTCAAAGGCTGGGACCGCCCGCCCAGGGCGGCCCCAGCCGTGTTCGAGGAAGAGCCATGCTTCGCAACTCCCGCACTGAACGTCTTGTCGCGCTGGTGCTGGTCGCTCCCTTCCTGGCGATCTACCTGCTGGCGTTCGTCTATCCGACGGTCCAGATGTTTCGCATCTCCTTCACCGATGCGCCGCTGATCGGCACGGGGCGGTGGGTCGGTCTCGACAACTACCTGCGGCTCGACAACGACCCGATGTTCCGGCGCGCGCTCTGGAATACCGCCTACTTCGTGGTGATGACGGTCGTCCCCGGGACACTCATCGCCCTGCTGATCGCGCTTGGCGTTTCACGTCTCAAGGGCCGGTTCCAGGCGATCGTGCTGGCGCTGTTCTTCCTGCCCTACATACTGCCGGTGTCCGTCGTCTATCTGATCTGGGACTGGACGCTGAATTTCCAGTTCGGGATCGCGATGCATGTGCTGGACTGGCTGGGAATCCCGCGCGTGCCGATCTTCAAGTCGCGCGTCTGGTTCTTGCCTGCGGTGGCCGGGGTGACGATCTGGTGGACCGCGGGCTTCTCGATCCTCCTCTTCCTCGCCGGATTGCGGTCCATACCAATGGAGATCTACGAAGCCGCCGCACTCGACAACTCGACGCGATGGACGACCTTCCGGCGTATCACCTGGCCGCTGCTGTGGCCGATCACCTCGCTGGTATTCACCATCCAGCTCATCCTGCAGCTCAAGATCTTCGATCAGGTCTATCTGTTCTCGATAGGCGGCCGGCCGAACGACAATATGGTGCTTGTCTACTACGTCTTCCAGAAGGCCTTCCAGCAGAACCAGGGAGGCAGGGCGGCGGCTGTCGCCGTCACCCTCTTCGTGCTCGTGGTGGTCGTCTCGGTCCTGCAATTCCAACTGCTCCGGTTTGCCGAAAGGCGGCGCCGATGAACGCCATGGCAGCGAAACGCTGGAACGTCTGGGGCGGGATTATCACGGCGCTGACGCTCGTCTGGGCCATCCTGTGGGCGTTCCCGCTCTATTGGGGCGTGATCTCATCGCTCAAACCGGACGACGAGGTCATCCGGCCTTACATCGAACTCTGGCCCGAGACGCCGACGCTGGAGAACTACATTGACGCCCTGACCACCACCCAGATCGGCGCCTGGTACGTCAATTCGGTGGCGGTCGCGGTCGGCGTGACGATCATCACCATCTTCATCTCGATGCTGTGCGGCTACGCGATCTCGCAGTTGCGGTTCCCGGGGCGGATCGCGCTGTGGTATTTGATCCTCGCCTCCTTCATGGTGCCGACTTCGGCGCTGATCATCAATCATTTCGTGCTGGTCGCCAACCTTGGCCTGCTCAACAGCTGGGCCGGGATCATGTTGCCGCAGCTCATCCACCCCGTCATCATCATCGTGTACAAGCAGTTCTTCGACCAGGTTCCGAAGGACTTCCGCGAGGCCGCGGTCATGGACAATGCGTCTGAATTCGGGATCCTCTTCAAGATCTACATGCCGATGAACTGGGGGGTAACGACGGCGCTGTCGATCGTCTGCTTCATCTGGACGTGGAATGCGTTCTTATGGCCGTTCCTCTCGGTGACCCGCACCGAGATGATGACGATCACCGTCGGCATCACGCAGGTCAATGACGCCTTCGGTGTCTACTACGCGCGCCAGCTGTCGGCAGCCGTACTGGCCGGCCTTCCGGTGGCACTGGCCTACCTCTTCTTCCAGCGCCGGGTAACCGAAGCGATAACGCTCTCGGCAGGCATCAAGGGCTAAAGCGCGTCGCGTGGAACCGGATTTAGGCTCGGCAGGTTCAGGCCCCGTCAGCGCCCGCGTGCCAGGCCGATCCGTCCGCGGCGAAGAGATGCAAGGCCGTGGTGTCGAGCTTCAGCCGAACGGCGTCGCCCGGTTTGACGCTCGAAAGCCCACGGTCCTGTGCCGTGACCTGCGTCCCATCCGCAAGCCGCGCATAGACCAGCGTTCGCTCGCCAAGGCGCTCGACGACGGTGGCCGTGGCCGATGTTTCACCGCCTTCGGCGACGACAGTCAGCGATTCCGGCCGCACCCCGAGTTCGCGCCAGTCCATGTTGACCTGCGCGCTGGGAAGTTCGACCAGCGATCCGTCGGTCAAGCGCGCATTGAGCCTGTCGCCCGAGCCCGAAACCGTGACAGGCAGAATGTTCATCGCCGGAGACCCGACGAAGGTCGCGACGAATCGCGACGCCGGACGTGCATAGACATCGACGGGTCTGCCCATCTGCTCTATCCGGCAATTGTTGAGGATGACAATGCGGTCGGCGAGCGTCATCGCTTCCACCTGGTCGTGGGTGACGTAGATCATCGTCGACTTCAAACGCTGATGCAGTTCGGCAAGCTCGACGCGCGTGCGGGCTCTAAGCGCCGCGTCCAGATTGGAGAGCGGCTCGTCGAACAGGAATGCCTTGGGCTCCTTGACGATCGCACGCCCGATGGCCACGCGCTGGCGCTGCCCGCCGGAGAGCTGCGACGGCCGTCGCTGAAGCAGCGCTTCGATCTCCAGGATACGCGCAGCCTCAGCGATCCGTTGGCGTATAACATCCGGCGCGACCCGAATGTTCCTCAGCCCAAAGGCCATGTTCTCCGCGACCGTCATATGCGGGTAAAGCGCATAGTTCTGGAAGACCATCGCAACGTTGCGCCTGCCCGGCGCAAGGTTCTCCGAGCGTACCCCGTCGATCGTCAGCGTGCCTTCGTCAATGCTTTCGAGGCCGGCGATCATCCGCAGCAGCGTCGTCTTGCCGGAACCGGACGGCCCGAGAAACACGACCAGCTCTCCTGGCTGAATGTCCAAGCTCACGTCGCGGATCACCTCGACTGTGCCAAAGTGCTTTGATACGCCCGAAAGCGCGATTCCGGCCATGCCTGCGATCCTTCTTTCCTACATAATTTCGGATAAATACCCGATGTCAAGGAACTATGGGCGCCGTGTCGATCAGGCGGCCCAAACGCCGCATTGACGTGGCCAGGCATCGGCAGTCTCCTAGGACCCTTGGGTGTTCAACGACTGGTCGAGGAAACGAAAGATGCATCGGCGAGGTTTTCTGGCGGCAGGTCTTGCGACGGTTCTTGTGAGCAAGCGTGCCGTCGCGCAGATGAAGATGGACGACATGCCCGGCATGGATATGGGCGGTCACTCAGGTCACGATATGGCCGCCGTGCCGCAAGGCACGGTGGTTCTGCCCGAGGGCGAGGCGCTGCGCGAATTACCCCTGCTGGCGAACCAAGCCAGCAGGCCGGGCCTGTTCAAGGCGACGCTGACGGCCGGGTCCGCCACGGCACGTTTTGCGGAGGGATTGGACACGCCGATCCTCGCTTACAACGGCACCAGCCCCGGACCGCTGATTGAGGCAGTCGAGGGCGACCGCGTCGAGATCACCTTCGCCAACCGGATCGCGAACGAGGCAAGCACCATTCATTGGCACGGCATGCCGGTGCCGGCCGATCAGGACGGCAACCCGATGGACCCGGTCGTCGCCGGCACCGACCGCACCTACAGTTTCGATCTGCCGGAAGGCAGCGCCGGCTCCTATTGGTATCACCCGCATCCGCACGGCAAGACCGCCGAGCAGGTCTACCGCGGCCTTGCCGGCGCGTTCGTGGTCAAGCCGAAGGCCGATCCGATCCCGGCCGCCTATGGCGATACCGTGCTGGTGTTCACCGACCTGCGCCTTGCGGCCGATGGCAGCTTGCCCGACAACACGATGACGGACCTGATGAACGGGCGCGTCGGCGACCATGTGCTGGTCAACGGCCAGAAGAATCCCACACTGACGGTGCCCTTTGGTGCGAAGCGGCGCTTCCGGCTTTACAATGCGACCAACGCGCGCTTTCTGCGGCTCTCCTTTGACGGCGCGGCGATGACAATCATCGGAACCGACGGCGGTCTGCTGGAGACCCCGGTCGCGGCCGGCGACATCCTGCTCAGCCCGGCGGAACGGCTCGAACTGGTCGTCTCTTTCGACAAGCCCGGCGCGGCCGCGCTTACCACGCAAGATTATGACCGCGGCTGGATGGGTCCCGGGCGACCAGCCGATGCCGGACTGACGTTGCTGACGGTCAATGTCTCGCAGACCGAGGCGGACCCAGTTCCGCCACTTCCCGACAGGCTGCGGCCGATCGCGCAACTCGGCGCTCCGGCTGTCAGCCGCCGGTTCGTCTTCACCGAAACCATGGCCATGAACGCCAGCGGCATGGAGATGGGCTTCCTGATCAACGGCGCCGCTTTCGACATGAAGCGCATCGACGTCGTCGCCAAGGCCGGTCAGGTCGAACTCTGGGAGATCGTCAACGAGGCGGACATGGATCATCCATTCCATGTGCATGGGACGCAGTTCCAGGTGATCGAACACGAACGCGGCGGCAACGTATCAAAGCCGGCCTATCGCGCCTGGAAAGACACCGTCAATGTCGCGCGCGGGGAGACGGTAAGGCTGCTGCTGCGGCAGGACCGGCCGGGGCCGAGGATGTATCACTGCCATATCCTCGAGCATGAGCAGCTCGGCATGATGGGCGTAGTCGACGTGCAGGCATAGTCCAGCGTGGCGGCGCTCTATGGCGCACTGTTCCTCAGCGCCTTCCTCGCCGCAACCGTCCTGCCGGTTTCGTCGGAGGCGGTGCTCGCCGGCCTTGTCGTCTCGGGCCGCGGTGACCCCTGGCTGCTCCTTATGGTGGCAACGATCGGCAACACGCTCGGCTCCGTGTTGAACTGGGTTCTGGGGCGTGGCATTGACGGGCTGCGCAACAGGCGCTGGTTTCCGGTCACCGCCGATCGCTACGAGCAGGCGTCTCGAACGTTCCGGCGCTTTGGCGAATGGACACTGTTGTTTGCCTGGCTGCCGGTTGTCGGAGATGCTCTCACCCTTGCCGCGGGCGCTGCGCGTACGAACCTCGGTGTGTTCGTCGCTCTTGTCGCGACAGGCAAGGCTGCACGCTATGCAGTGATCGTCGCGGGAGGGTTGTGGGCGACGGCGTGAGCCATCTCCACATCATCGACCGCAAGCAGCATTGTCATACGCGCGAGGCCTTTTTCGGCCGGCCGAAGACCATGCTTCGCATGACGCCATCGCGCAACAGCCCCAAATGCACCGTGGCAGCCAGGACGTGAATGCCGACAAGTCCAAGCATTATCCAGACCAGCTTCTGATGCACGAACGCGAAACCCCTTGCCGACAGCGCGCCAACCGATGGTGCCAGCGGCACGGGCAAGGTTCCAAAAAGCCGTGCGGGGGGCATGAAAGGCATTGGCCGGTAGCCCAGCCATCCCGTTATCAGGACGGCGAGGATGGTGACGTAGAGTAACATGTGGAAGAAAGCCGTCGCGAACCGCACGAACCGTGAGGTTGGCCTGGCCGGGGCCCGGGTGAAGCTGCGCCAGCAAAGCCTGAGGACGATGATGGCCAGGATCGTCGCGCCGATCGACATGTGAAGCGGCAGCCAGTTCATCATCGCCATGCCCGGCCCCCGCATCGGCCCGAAGGCAATGGCGATTTGCGCCGCGAGCGCCGCCACGGTCAGCCAGTGCAGTAGACGAATGCCGAAATGCCAATGCAAGCGAGGTTTCCCGCTCACCTTCGCGGCCCGACATCTATCAAGGGGGCGCATGAGGGCGTGATGTCTTCGTCCTCTTCAACGGACCTGATACCGCAAAGAGGTACAGGGCCTCTTCGCCAAGCACTTGAAAATACATGGTGATCCCGACAGGAATCGAACCTGTGACCTACAGATTAGGAATCTGCCGCTCTATCCTACTGAGCTACGGGACCACGCGGCCCGACACATAACCGCTTCGGACCGTTTCGCCAAGAGGCCGGCCGCATGCAATCGGCCGGCCTCTTGTGCAGTGCTCATCACGCGGCCAGCGCGGTTTCCGCCAGCTTCACCCAGTAGCTCATGCCGTGCGGGATGGCCTCGTCGTTGAAATCATAGGCCGGGTTGTGAAGACCGGCGGTGTCGCCATTGCCGATGAAGATGAAGGCGCCGGGGCGGGCTTCCAGCATGTAGGAGAAATCCTCGCCGCCCATCACCGGCTGGATGCCGCGGTGGACATGGGCGTCGCCGGCGACATCGGCCGCTATATCGCTGGCAAACACCGTCTCATCGGCATGGTTGAAGGTCACGGGGTAGTTTGCCTGGTAGTCGATCTCGATCTTGGCGCCGAAAGCGGTCGCCAGGCCGTCACAGATGGTGCGGATGCGCTCTTCGGATTTCTTGGCGATCTCCTTGCGCAAGGTGCGCACGGTGCCGGCGATCTCCGCCGATTCCGGGATGATGTTGTAGGCGTCGCCGGCATGGAACTTGGTCACCGACACCACCACGGCCTCGACCGGATCGGTGCTGCGCGAGGCGATCGTCTGCAGCGCGCCGACCAGCTGGCTGGTGATGACGATCGGGTCGATCGTGCCGTGCGGCATCGCGGCGTGACCGCCCTTGCCTTTCACGGTGATGGTGAATTCGGCCGTCGCCGCCATGATGGGGCCAGGACGGATGGCGAACTGGCCGACGGGCAGGCCCGGCATGTTGTGCATTCCGAACACCTTGGAGATGTCGAATCGCTCCATCATGCCGTCCTTGACCATCTCGTTGCCGCCGCCGCCGCCTTCTTCCGCCGGCTGGAAGATCACCGCCACGGAGCCGGCGAAGTTGCGCGTCTCGGCGAGGTATTTCGCGGCACCCAAAAGCATCGCCGTGTGGCCGTCATGGCCGCAGGCGTGCATCTTGCCGGGAACGGTCGAGGCATAGGGCTTGCCGGTGATTTCGTTGAGCGGCAGCGCATCCATGTCGGCGCGCAGGCCGATGGTGGCGCCTTCGCCTTGGCGGCCGCGTATGATGCCGACGACGCCGGTCTTGCCGAGACCGCTGACCACATCGTCGCAGCCGAACTCTTTCAGCTTTTCGGTGACGAAAGCCGCCGTCTTGAAGACATCGAAGTTCAGCTCCGGCGTCTGGTGCAGATGCCGGCGCCAGCCGGCGACTTCGTCCTGCATTTCAGCGGCGCGGTTCAGGATTGGCATGATGGTTCCATTCGTTGTTGGATGAGCCGGCTTCAGCCTGGTCTTCTGCAATTGTGCCCGGGGTTTTGCAATTGTGCCGGGGCTTTGGAATTGTGATTGTCAGGCACTTTGCCATGTTGGCGTCACATAGGGTAAATAGCACCGCACCGATGTGGTCCGTTTTTGAGGGTCGGACTCATTGTGCTGGCGGTCGCGTAACGAAATCTTACGGAGCCAGGGGCAATCAGGGCAAGAGGCGATTTCGGATTAGATCATGCGGCACAGGCATTTCCTCAAACTATTCTCGGCTGGCGCGATCATGCTGTCGGTCCTGGCCGGACCGGCGCTGGCCAATCCGGTGGTTGTCTTCGATTTGAAGAACGGCCAGATCCTGCAGCACCAGGATGCCTTCAAACGCTGGTATCCGGCCTCGCTGAGCAAGCTGATGACCGCCTATGTGACCTTCCGGGCGATCGCGGCCGGCGAGGTCCAGCTCGATTCGCCGATCAAGGTGACCAAGCACTCGGCCGGTGAGCCGCCAAGCAAGATGGGTTTCAAGCCGGGCTCGGTGATGCGGCTCGACAATGCGCTGAAGATGATGCTGGTCAAATCGGCCAATGACATCGCCATGGCTGTCGGCGAGAATGTCGGCGGCTCGCAGGCCGCCTTCGCCGAAAGGATGAATGCCGAAGCCGCACGGCTCGGCATGAACGGCACCCATTTCGTCAATCCGAACGGCCTCTATTCGCCCGACCAGTACACGACGGCGCGCGACCTCGCCGTGCTGGTGATGGCGATCCGCCGCGAGTTCCCGCAATATGCGCCGTGGTTCTCGATCGAAGGTCTTGCGGTCGGCAAGAAGGCCATTTCGAACTACAATCTGCTGATCGGCCGCTATCCCGGCGCCGACGGCATGAAGACGGGCTTCGTCTGCCCTTCCGGCTTCAACATGATCGGTTCGGCGACGCGCAACGGCCGCACGCTGGTCGCGGTTGTGCTGGGCGAGAAGTCGGCGGTCAGCCGCGCCGAAACCGCGGCAAAACTGCTCGACCAGGGGTTTGACACGCCCACGGCCGGTTCGGCCACCGTCGCCACGCTGGCGCCCTATGGCGACACGGTTTCGCCCAACGACATGCATGACGAGGTCTGCAAGAAGAAGACGAAGGAGGAGCAGTCCGAGGCGCCGCCGGCGGCCGCTGCCAAGGACGCGCCGAAATCGCCCTATCAGGAAAAGCTCGACCATGTGCCGACGCTGGTCGCCGTTGGCCTCGGCGGCGCCACCGGCCCGGCGCCGAAGGCGATGCTCGACCAGGGCGGCCAGGAATATGCCGACGTGCCGATCCCGAGCTGGCGGCCCGATCGGCCGGCGCCGACCGGCTCCGGTCCGGCCGTTGCCGGTTCCGCCGCGCAGGGCGACCAGCCGGTCAAGGTCGCGAACTAGAGCATGATCCCGAACAGTGGAATCCGGTTTTCGGAAAAGATCATGCTCAAACAACGAGACAGAGCCTGATGAATGGGTTTCCGATCCCCGTCTCGGTGCTGACCGGCTTCCTCGGCGCCGGCAAGACGACACTGCTCAACCGGCTGCTGAAGGACCCGGCGCTGGCCGACACCGCGGTCATCATCAACGAGTATGGCGAGGTGGCGATCGACCATTTGCTGGTCGAGCAGGCTTCCGACGGGATCATCCAGCTTTCCGACGGCTGCCTGTGCTGCACCGTGCGCGGCGAACTGGTCGATACGCTGGCCGATTTGGTCGACCGGCTGCAGACCGGCCGTATCGCCCGGCTTGCCCGCGTCATCGTCGAGACCACGGGGCTGGCCGACCCGGCGCCGGTGCTGCAGTCGATCATGGCGCATCCGGCGCTCGTCCAGGCTTTCCGGCTCGACGGTGTCATCACCCTGGTCGACGCGGTCAATGGCAATGCCACGCTCGACGCCCATGTCGAGGCGGTCAAGCAGGTCGCCGTCGCCGACCGCATCGTGCTGAGCAAGGCCGACCTGGTGACCGATGCCGGCGATCTCGACACGCTGCGGGCGCGCCTGCGGCAGATCAATCCGGGTGCCGAACTGCTTGATGCCGGCCATTCAACGACCGGCGTGGCGGCGCTGTTTGATTGCGGCCTCTACAATCCCGCCACCAAATCCGCCGATGTGCGCCGCTGGCTCGGCGAGGAAGCGGCGCATGACCACGACCATCACCACGATGGTCATGACCATGATCACAGTCATGGGCATGGCCATCGCCACGATTCCCGCGTGCGCTCCTATTCGCTTGTCCATGACGGTCCGGTGCCGTTTTCAGCGATAGAAATGTTCCTCGACCTGCTGCGTTCGACGCATGGCGAGAAGCTGCTGCGCATGAAGGGCGTGATCGAACTCAGCGAAGATCCGTCACGCCCGCTGGTCATCCACGGCGTGCAGAAGATCCTGCATCCGCCGGCAAGGTTGCCCGCCTGGCCGAACGGCCAGCGCGGCGCGCGGCTGGTGCTGATCACGCTCGACATGCCGGAAGACTATGTGCGCAGGCTGTTCGCCGCCTTCACCAACCGGCCGTCGATCGACACGCCCGACCGCGCGGCGCTGGAGAACAATCCGCTGGCGATCGCCGGAAGATAGCGCTTCACACTGAAATTCAGATGGTCCCGCCGCGCTCGACCAGGAACCGATGGCCGCCTGATACCGCCGCTGTTTCAATCAGCTGGTGGCCGGCATCCGAGCAAAAGGCGGGAATATCGATGACGGCGAGCGGGTCGGTGGTCTCGAGCCAGAGCCGGCTGCCCGGCTGCATTCTCGCCAGCCGCTTCTTTGCCTTCAGTACCGGCAAAGGGCAGTTCAGCCCTTTCAGGTCGTAGACAGCGGTCCCCCCGGCCAAGACCAAGCTCAGCCGCCGAACATGCCGAGCAGCTTGTTCTTCAGCTTGGTTACCCGGCTCTCATCGGCGCTCGCTGCCTGCGTTTCGGCTTCCGGCGCGGCCTCCGTCGGGGCGGCTATGGTGGCGGTGGCGACCGGGGCTTGCTTGGCGGCCTTGGCCGCTTCCTTTGCCGCCACGGCTTGCGCCTTGGCCGCTTCCTTTTCGGCCAGCGCCTGTGCCTTTGCGGCCTCCTTGGCTTGCTTGGCGGCCTCTATGGCGGCCAGCCTCTGCTCCTCGGCCTTCTGCTTGGCGGCCTTTTCGGCGTCGAGTGCCGCCATCTTGCGGCCGGCCGGCGAATCGATGCGGCCCATGCGCGCCGTTTCGGTCACCGTGCCGTCATTGTTGAGCGAAGGCGGATCGATCGGCACGCGCTCGCCGCGCGCCCGGCGCTTCGACCAGTCGGAGACGATGCTGGCTTCCTTGATGCCGGCGATGGTCGGCTTCGGTGGCGGCACGCTTGCCTTGAGCGCGCTGTTGAAGGCCGTGTCATAGGTGCTCTGATAGGCGTTGTAGGCGCTCTTCAGCGAGTCCGGCTGGGTGGTCGCCGGGCATGGTCCGGTCGGATCGAATGTCTGGCCGTCGGCGGCGACCTGGTTGAAGACGTAGCGCTTCTCGCAGACATCGACCTTCGGCGGCACCTTGGTGACCTCGAAATTGTCGTAGCCGACCTTCAGCATCTTCCAGAACTCGTAGTTCGGGTCGCTGCGATAGCGGGCCATGTTGGCGGCAGTCATGCGGAATGGGAAGGCCTGAACCTGGAACTCGGTCTGGCCGCCCTGGAAAGCGTCGCGGCCGAAGGCATAGATCTGCTCGATCTGCGCGTCGGTCATCGAATAGCAGCCCGAGGACGAACAGGCGCCATGCACCATCAGGTTCTGGCCGGTGCGGCCGTTGGCGCGGTCATAGGCGTTGGGAAAGCCGATGTTGAAGGACAGATGGTAGTTGGAGCGCGGATTCATCTGCGACGGGCGGACCGTGTAGAAGCCTTCAGGCGCCTGGCGGTCGCCTTCGGTGTATTTGGGACCGAGCTTGCCCGACCATTTGCAGATGTCGTAGCTCGCCACCATGTCGTAGCGGCCGTTGGTCTTGGCCTTCCAGATCTCGAGCTTGCCCTCTTCCTTGAAGATGCGCGCCATCACCGAGGAGGTGCGCACCATGCCCTTGGCCTTCATGTCGGCAAGGATCTTGTCCGGCAGCGGCTTGTTGGCTTCCGGGGCAAAGTCCTTCATCGACGAATCATTGCAGCCGGCGATGGCTATCGAGGCGGCGAGGACTCCGGTGCGGGCGAGCTTGGCAAACATGGATACGGCTATGTCTTTTCCCTCGGGCCAGGCTGCGAAACTGCCGAGCCCATATGCTGAACACCGACGGACCGTAAGCCCGTTAACCTTGAAAATTCCTTACCGCAAGCGTCGACCAACCACTCACGGCAATTTCATTGACCCGAATCCGGCGGCATTTTTGTGGCGAAATTGCACATTGCCGCCACATTGCCCCGCGCGCGGGGCTTCCAATGGCCTTGTCCGCTGGCGGATGCCGTCAGAGGCTGCGGCCCATCGCCAGATATTTCTCGCGGCGCTGTTCGCGGAAATCGGTGTTGGCGCCGGCAAATTCCTTCATCGTCCTGGCAATGAGGTCGCCGGTCGCGGCAATCACCGTTTCGGGCGCGCGCTGGGCGCCGCCCATCGGCTCGGGGATGATGGCGTCGATGATCTTCAGTTCCAGAAGATCCTGCGCGGTGATCTTCATGTTGGTCGCCGCGTCCTTGGAGCGTGTGGTGTCGCGCCAAAGGATCGAGGCCGCACCTTCCGGCGAAATCACCGAATAAATGGCGTGTTCGAGCATGTAGACACGGTTGGCGGTGGCGATGGCGATGGCGCCGCCCGAACCGCCTTCGCCGATCACCACCGAGATCGACGGCACCTTCAGCGCAAGGCAGGCCGAGGTCGAGCGGGCAATGGCTTCGGCCTGGCCACGCTCCTCGGCTCCGACGCCGGGATAGGCGCCTGCCGTGTCGACCAGCGTCAACAGAGGGATCTTGAAGCGGTCGGCCAGTTCCATCAGCCGCACCGCCTTGCGGTAGCCTTCCGGGCGCACCGAACCGAAATTGTGCCTCAGGCGGCTGGTCGTGTCCGAGCCCTTCTCCTGGCCGATGATCGCGACAGGCTCGCCGCGAAAGCGGGCAAAACCGCCAACGATCGCCTGGTCCTCGCCGAAATTGCGGTCGCCGGCGAGCGGCGTGAAGTCGCTGAACAGGCCCTTGATGTAGTCGACGCAGTGCGGCCTGTCGGAATGGCGGGCCACCTGCACTTTCTGCCAGGGCGTCAGCGCCTTGTAGAGATCGCGCAGCGCGTCGCGCGAACGCTTCTCCAGCCGGGTGATCTCATCGGCGACATCGACCGCTTCGCCATTCTCGGCAAGCTTCTTGAGCTCGAGGATCTTGAGCTCGAGATCCTGCACCGGCTTTTCGAAATCGAGGTAATTGTACATGCTTGAGCGGACCGATACGTCGGAAGGCAAGGACTGCGGAACCCTTGAAACCAAGGCCCCCGGCGGTGAAATGTCGTCCTCACATAGCGATATGAGGCCTAGTCGGCAAGCGGATGATGATCGTTGACCAGCCGCACCAGCCGCTCCTCCAGCACATGGGTGTAAATCTGTGTCGTCGATATGTCGGCATGGCCGAGCAGCTGCTGCACGGCCCTGAGATCGGCGCCGTTCTGCAGGAGATGGCTGGCGAAAGCATGGCGCAGCACATGCGGCGATATCTTCGCCGAGGCGATGCCCGCCCGTGCCGCCAGTCCTTTCAGGTCGCGGGCAAAGACCTGGCGCGAGAGGTAGCCGCTGTCGGACGCGGCCGGAAACAGGAACGGGCTTTCGGCGAAAGCCGCCACGCCGGCCCGAGCGGCAAGCCAGGCGCGCATCGCCACCCGCGCCTTGGCCGACAGCGGCACCATGCGTTCCTTGTCGCCCTTGCCGCGCACCATGAAGAAACGGTCGTCGCGCTGCGCCACCGTCACCGGCAGGCCGACGAGCTCGGAAACGCGCAGGCCGGTGGCGTAGAGCACCTCGACCAGCGCATGCAGGCGCAGCGCGGCCAGCCTGTCACTGTAGCCGAGCCCGGCGTCGCCGGCTTCCACCGCGGCGCGGTCGATCAACCGGCCGGTCTCGGCCTCGCTCATCGTCTTGGGCAGCGGACGGCCTTTTTTCGGGCTGTCCAGCGTGCCGGTCGGGTCGTCGATGCGCAGGCCCTCGGCGTAGAGGAATTTGAAGAACTGGCGTATCGCCGACAGTTTGCGCGCCTGCGACGTCGGCGCGAAGCCGCGCGCCGCGATATCGTCGAGATAGGCACGGATATCGGCGGCGGCAGCACCGGCAAGCCCGCCATCGATCCCGCTCGAAGCGTCTTCGAGATCACGTCGGTAGGAGGACAGCGTGTTTTCGGCGGCGCCGCGCTCGGCGCTCATCATTTCCAGGAAGGCCTCGATGCGGGCGGCGCTGTTCATCCTCGGGGATCAGCTTTTCTTCTGTCAGTTTTTCTTGGGGTTCAGCTTTTCCGGCGGGATGCGCACGCTCATCTCCGCTTTTTTGGGCTCGACGAACATCACCAACGCGAACATCGTACCATAGGCAATGCCGGTCAGAATCGCGAGGATCACGACAAAGCGAAACAGTGTCGGCATCAATTTTCGCCCGTCTTCTTGTTCTGCGTTTCCAAACCCTGTGCCCTTATGGGACGCCAATCCGACCAATTCAAGGAAGAAGCGGAGGCCTGTCGGCAACTTCTGATGCAGGCATCCTCCGCCCGATATAAGCTTGCCTATACTCGGCACGCTTGACGCAAACCGGCTTTTCATGTCGATACGCCGGCAAAGAGGGCCCAAGAAACAACTGATGAACGCGCACCAGGCAAATCCTCCAGGCGAGAGCCACGCCGCGCTGCTTGGCCGGCTGGGCAGCCGGTCCATCGTCTTTGTCGGCCTGATGGGCGCCGGCAAGACGGCGATCGGGCGCAAGGTGGCGACGATGCTTTCGCTGCCTTTCATCGACAGCGACCAGGAGATCGAAAGCGTCTCGCGCATGACCGTGCCGGAGCTGTTCGAACGCTATGGCGAGACCGAGTTCAGGGCCCTGGAACAGCGCGTCATCCTGCGCGTGCTTGAGAATGGCCCGCAGGTGCTTTCGACCGGCGGCGGCGCCTTCATGAACGCGCAGACGCGCGAGGCCATCGCCGGCCATGGCGTCTCGGTGTGGCTGAAGGCCGAGCTCGATCTTCTGATGGACCGGGTTTCGAAGAAGCAGAACCGGCCGCTGTTGAAAAGCGCCGATCCCCGCGCCGTGCTGGAGCGACTGATGGGCGAGCGCTATCCGGTCTACGCGACATCAGATGTTACGGTGCCGACCCGCGACGACCGCAAGGAGGTCATCGCCGCCGAGGTGCTGAACGCGCTGTGCCGGCATTTCGGCATCGATGAAATTGCAGCGACGGGCGAGATCGAATCGTGAGCGTGGACCAGCCAGTCACCGTCGAAGTCGGCCTTGGCGACCGCGCCTACGACATATTGATCGGCTCCGGCCTTCTGTCGCGCGCCGGCGAGGAGATTGCGCGCCGGCTGCCGGGTACGCGTGCGGCTGTCGTCACCGACGAGAATGTCGCCGCCGCGCATCTCGATACGCTGAAGGCAGGGCTCGAGAAGGGTGGCATCCAACCCACCGTCATCACGATGCCGCCTGGCGAGAAGACCAAGAGCTTTGCCCATCTCGAAGAGGTGGTCGACGGCGTTCTGGCCGCGAGGCTGGAGCGTGGCGACGTCGTCGTCGCGCTGGGCGGCGGCGTCATCGGCGATCTCACCGGTTTTGCCGCCGGCATCGTGCGGCGCGGCATGAATTTCGTGCAGATCCCGACCTCGCTGCTGGCGCAGGTCGATTCCTCTGTCGGCGGCAAGACCGGCATCAACAGCCCGCGCGGCAAGAACCTTGTCGGCGTCTTCCTGCAGCCGAAACTGGTGCTGGCCGACACGGAAGTGCTCGACACGCTGCCGATCCGCGAATTCCGCGCCGGCTACGCCGAACTCGCAAAGTACGGGCTGATCGACCGGCCGGAACTTTTCGCCTGGCTTGAGGCGAACTGGCAAAAAGTGTTCGCCGGCGGGCCGGAGAGGGCGCAGGCGATTGCCGAAGCCTGCCGTGCCAAGGCCGATGTCGTCGCCCGCGACGAATTCGAGACCGGCGACCGGGCGCTGCTCAATCTCGGCCACACATTCGGCCATGCGCTCGAAGCCGCCACGCAGTATGACGGCGCCCGGCTCGTCCATGGCGAGGGGGTCGCCATCGGCATGGCGCTGGCGCATCGCTTCTCCTCGCGGCTCAATCTGGCCAGCCCCGACGACGCGGCACGCGTCGAGACGCATCTGCGCGCGGTCGGTCTGCCGTGGCGGATGGCCGATATTCCGGGTGAATTGCCCGATGCCGAGGCGCTGCTTTCCTTCATCACCCAGGACAAGAAGGTGTCGCGCGGCGCGCTGACCTTCATACTGACGCGTGGCATCGGCCAGGCTTTTATCGCCAAGGACGTTCCGGCTTCGGAAGTGCTGTCGTTCCTGCGGGAAAACCACCCAGCCAGCCGGAAAGCCGGCTGAAATGGACAATGGCTGGATCGTCGTCGCCGTTCTTGCCATCCTCATCCTGCTGGTCGCTGCCGTGCGCACACGCCTTCTCGCCATGTTCGGCTATGAGCTGTCGCGCATCGAGCCGCAGCGCTCGAGCCAGGATGAGTTGCGCGGTGCTGTCGACGATTTCCGCCGCGACGGCCAGGTGGTGCGCGAGGACCGCGACCGTATCGGCGGCCTGTTCGACCTCGAAGAGCTCGAAGTCTCCGATATCATGGTCCACCGCACCAACATGCGCTCGGTCAATGCCGACAACGCCCCGGAAGCGGTGGTGCGCGAGATCCTGCAGAGCCCGCACACCCGCATGCCGCTGTGGAAGGGCTCGCTCGACAACATTGTCGGCGTGCTGCATGCCAAGGATCTGCTGCGCGCGCTGAACGAAGTCGGCAACGACTTTTCCAAGATCGACGTGATGAAGATCGCCTCGAAGCCCTGGTTCGTGCCCGATACCACAACCTTGCAGGAACAGCTCAACGCCTTCCTGCGCCGCAAGGCGCATTTCGCCGTCGTCGTCGACGAATATGGCGAGGTCGAAGGGCTGGTGACGCTGGAGGACATCATCGAGGAGATCGTCGGCGAGATCGCCGACGAGCACGATGTCGATATCCAGGGCGTCAAGCAGGAGGCCGACGGCTCCGTTGTCGTCGACGGCAATGTGCCGATCCGCGACCTGAACCGGGCGCTCGACTGGAACCTGCCGGACGAGGAGGCGACCACGATTGCCGGCCTCGTCATCCACGAGGCGCAGTCGATCCCCGAGGAGAAGCAGGCTTTCACCTTCCACGGCAAGCGCTTCATCGTCATGAAGCGCGACAAGAACCGGATCGCCCGGTTGAGGATCAGGCCGATCGCGTAGCGCCACTTTCGGCCACCTTACCGATCCTTCATTGGAACTTCGCGGCGTCCCGGTGCATTTTGCGCCGGGCAGTCAGGAGAAGATGATGATCGATCGGCGAACCCTGCTTCTGGCTTCGATGGCGGCTTTTGTGCCGGCCACGACGCTCGCGCGCCAATCCTCACCATCTCCCAAAACCTTCGACTACGGACCGGCCAAGCTCGACATCTATGCGCCCGACGGCGCAAGCGGGTTGCCTGTCGTCTTCTTCGCCCATGGCGGGGCCTGGGAGTTCGGCAAGCGCAGCCAGGTCGGCTCTAAGCCGGCCTTCCTGCTCGCCAACGGCTTCTGCTTCGTCTCCATCGACTACCGCATGCTGCCCGAGGCCGATGTCGCCACGCAGGCCAGTGACGTCGAAAAGGCCTATGCCTATGTCAGCGCAAATATCGCCAAGCATGGTGGCGACCCCAAGCGCGTTGTCGGCATGGGCCATTCCGCCGGCTGCCATCTGATCGCGCTGACCGGCATGCGCGGCGGGCTGCCCGGCGTCGCCGGCCTGCTTCTCGACGACACCAGGGCCTATGATCTTGCGGCGCTCGAGAAGAATGGCCGCATGGTGCGTGCCTATGCGCGGGTCTTTTCCGACCCTTCGCAATGGGCGGCACTTTCGCCCGCCAGCTATGTCGATGGCCGCAAGCATCCGCCGACCTTCATCGCGTATTCGGGGGCGTCAGGCCGTGGCGAGGAGTCGAAAGCCTTCGCCGAGCGCTTGCGCGCCACGGGCACCGAGGTAACGCTGTTCGACGGCAGCGCCTATACGCACATGTCGATCAACCGCGATTTCGGCAGGGATGGCGACGCGCTGACCGCTGCCGCCCTGGCCTTCCTGAAATCGACGGTCGGCTGATCGCTGTCGACTTCCGCTCGCCAACTTCTGCGACTGGATCATGCCAAAAGCGGCGGCGGGATATTGCCGTGCGGACATCCCTAAGTGCAATTGGTCCTCATAACTTGGAGAAAAATTGCATGAATGGCGCCGATGTCCTGTGCGACGTGCTGCTGGCCAACGATGTGACGGTCTGCTTCGCCAATCCCGGCACCTCCGAAATGCATTTCGTTGCGGCACTCGATCGCAAGCCTGAGATGCGCTGCGTGCTTGGCCTGTTCGAGGGCGTGGTGACGGGCGCGGCCGACGGCTATGCGCGCATGACCGACCGCCCGGCAGCGACTTTGCTGCACACCGGTCCGGGCCTCGCCAATGGGCTGGCCAACATGCACAACGCCCGGCGTGCGTTCAGCCCGACGATCAACATCGTCGGCGACCACGCTTCCTATCATTTGCCGCTCGACGCGCCGCTCACCAGCGACATCGAAGGCCTGGCGGCGCCGATGTCCAACTGGGTTCGCCGCATCGCCGGGCCGGCCGATGTCCAGCTGGCCACGGAGGCGGCCTTCCGCGCCTCGCTGACGCCGCCCGGGGTCACGACGCTGATCCTGCCGGCGGATGCCGCCTGGGGCGATGCTGCCCCGGCCTCGCCGGGCAAGGTCATCCTTTCGCCGCCACCGGCCGTCGATAGCGACGCCGTGCGCGCGACCGCCGCGGCGATCCGTGCGGCTCCGGGCCGTGTCGGCATGATCGTTCGCGGGCGAGCGGCGCGCGCCGATGCGCTCGAGATCGCCGGCCAGATCTCGACGGCCTGCGATGTGCGCCTGTTCAGCGAGGTCCTGATCGCCCGGATGCAGCGCGGGCGCGGGCGCGTCGCGCCGACACGCATCCCCTATCCGATCGATGCGGCGACGGCGCTGCTGGCGGATATCGACGTGCTGGTGTTGGTCGGTGGCAAGGAGCCGGTTGCCTTCTTCGCCTATCCGGGAAAACCGGGACGGCTTGTGCGCGACGGCTGCCAGGTGCTGACGCTCGCTGCCCATGGGCAGGACCTGCATGCGGCGCTGGAAACGCTGCGCGACGAACTCGGCGTCAAACCATCGCAACCGACTGACTTCGCAACCGCTTTTCCCGACGAGGCCGCGCCGAGCGGCGGGCTGACGGAAGACGCCATCGCGCTGTCAGTGGCGCGCAAGCTGCCGGATAATGCGATCGTCTGCGACGAAGCAGTCACTTCGGCCCGGCGTTTCTTCGCCCTGTCGGCCTTTGCCGCGCCGCATGACTACCTGATGGGCACCGGCGGATCGATCGGCGGCGGCATCCCGATGGCGACAGGAGCGGCGATCGCCTGTCCCGACCGCAAGGTGATCAATCTGGAGGCCGACGGCAGCGGCATGTACACGGTGCAGGGCCTGTGGACGCAGGCGCGGGAAAATCTCGACGTGGTGACGATCGTCTTTTCCAACCGCACCTACGCGATCCTGCATGGCGAGATGAAGAATGTCGGCGTCAACGCGATCGGCGAGAACGCACGGCGCATGCTCGACCTCGATCATCCCGCGCTGGACTGGGTGTCGCTGGCCAAGGGCATGGGCGTGGAGGCGGCGCGCGCCGACACATGCGAGCGGTTCGACGCGCTGCTGGACAGCGCCCTGTCACGGCGCGGGCCGTTCCTTATCGAAGCAGTGATCTGACCGCGCCGCGGAGGGTCGGGGCGGATTGAGCTACCAGCGGATCTTTTCGCCGGGCGCCGCCGGTTCGATCGCCAATGCATGAACGCCGGCCTTCAGTTCGTCGGCGAGCAATTCGTTGACGGCGCGGTGGCGGTCGATGCGGCTCATGCCGGCAAAGGCGGACGAGACGACGCGAACGCGAAAATGCGTCTCGCCGGTGCCGTCATAGGCGCCATGGTGGTCCGAGCCATGGTGATGGTGGCCGGCGTGGAGATGGCTTTCGTTGATGATGACCAGCCGCTCCGGCGAAAATGCCTTGTTGAGCTTGTCTTCCATGGTCGCCTGTATGGACATTGCCGTCTCCGTTCACCACATATGGCTGGCGCGCCAGCCTGGGGGCCGCTATTGCGCAACTAAATCCGCCATTCGCCTGCTTTAAGCCGCGATTCAGCGGTTAGGGCGATGATCGCGAAAATGTCAATTCTTGTTTCGCATCTGCGAACGCCCCATAAATGGGTGAGATGAAGCCGTATCCCAAATATTTCGAGAAGATTCGCATCCGCCCGGAGAAGGATGCGGAGCTGAAGTCGCACTCGCCGATCTGTCAGTGGGACGGCTGCAAGGAGCCTGGCACCCATCGCGCGCCGGTGGGGCGCATGAAGGAGGGCGAGTATTTCCGCTTCTGCTTCGACCATGTGCGCGAGTACAACAAGGGCTTCAACTACTTCTCCGGCGTGCCGGACACCGAGGTCGCGCGCTTCCAGAAGGAGGCCATGACCGGCCATCGGCCGACCTGGAAGATGGGTGTCAACGGCGCCTCGACACGTTCGTCACCCGATATGGCGCAGATGCGCTCCGGCCGTGCCGGCTATTACAACCGCATGCGCGACCCGTTCGACCTGTTCAAGGGGCCGAAGGATCCGCGCGAGGCGCGCGAGCGCAAGGCCAAGCCGCTTGAGGCCAAGGCGCTGGAAACGCTTGGCCTTGATACAAAGGCGACTGGCAAGGATATCAAGGCGCGCTATAAGGAACTGGTGAAACGTCACCATCCGGATGCGAATGGTGGCGACAGAGGTTCGGAAGACCGGTTCCGCGATGTGCTGCAGGCCTATCGCGTGCTCAAACAGGCGGGCCTGTGCTGAGCGACCCTACGGTTTGTGTCGCTTTCCAACTTTCATAAGGTTGGAAAAGGCTCTAAGACCGCCCCCGAACAAAATCGATTGCCGGCGAAACGGGACGTTTCGCCCGTGGAGACGTTGAGAGATATGAACAAGGTCGATCGCGACATCGCCAACCTACCCGACACGACGGTGTCGGTGAAGGACAAATTCGGCTTCGACTCCAAGATGGTGGTTCCGGCCTATTCGGTGACATCAGAACATGTGCCTGACGTCGATCCCGACTATCTGTTCGACAAGGCAACGACGCTGGCGATCCTGGGGGGCTTTGCCTACAACCGCCGCGTCATGGTGTCGGGCTATCACGGCACCGGCAAGTCGACCCATATCGAACAGGTCGCCGCCCGTCTCAACTGGCCCTGCGTGCGCGTCAATCTCGACAGCCATGTCAGCCGTATCGACCTCGTCGGCAAGGACGCTATCGTCGTCAAGGACGGGCTGCAGATCACCGAATTCCGCGACGGCATCTTGCCCTGGGCCTACCAGCACAATGTCGCGCTCTGCTTCGACGAATATGACGCCGGCCGTCCGGACGTGATGTTCGTCATCCAGCGCGTGCTGGAATCGTCGGGCCGGCTGACGCTGCTCGACCAGAGCCGGGTCATCCGTCCGCATCCGGCCTTCCGCCTGTTCTCGACCGCCAACACGGTCGGCCTCGGCGACACGACCGGCCTCTATCACGGCACGCAGCAGATCAACCAGGCGCAGATGGACCGCTGGTCGATCGTCACCACGTTGAACTACCTGCCGCACGACAACGAGGTGAACATCGTGCTGGCCAAGGCCAAGCACTATCGCGACAACAAGGGCAAGGACATCGTCAACAAGATGGTGCGCGTCGCCGACATGACGCGCTCGGCCTTCATCAATGGCGATCTGTCGACCGTGATGAGCCCACGTACCGTCATCACCTGGGCCGAGAACGCCGAGATTTTCGGCAATATCGGCATGGCGTTCCGGCTGACCTTCCTCAACAAGTGCGACGAGCTGGAGCGCTCGGTGGTGGCCGAGTTCTACCAGCGCGCCTTTGGCGAGGATCTGCCCGAGAGCGCCGCCAACGTGGTGCTGGGGTAACATCACTCCATGGGAACAACCCGTCGGACGTTCCTGTGGAGTTTTTCAATCCTCTGCTTTGGTCTCGGACAGGCAGCCATGGCCCAGGATGAACCATTCAAGCCCGGGCAGATTTGGACGTATCACGGAGCGACGCCGATATCCTCGCGGGTGATCATAGGCGCGGTCGACAATCTGGAAGGTGAAGATCAACCGGTCGTGTCGATTTCAATCACCGATGCGCCGATACCGAATGGCGGAAAGCCGCTGCAAACTGTTCCCCACCTCCCTATAGCGGCCAACCAGCTTAGGGAGAGTGTGGTTGGGCTTGAGGGGACTGGTACAATTCCAGATGGCTTCGGCCATGGATATGGTCTGTGGAGACAGGCATATGACAGTGGGAAGGGCGGTTACTTTACAATCTCGGTGGAAGAGATTGTTGGCCTCCTCCGCTCTCAGCTTGGTCAACAGCCTGTGGCGAAATAGAGATAGATAATGGCGGGTCCGGGCGACAACACGCGCAACAAGTCGAACACGGGGTCTGAAGCCGACAGCTTCAAGCGCGCCGTCACCGTCTGCATGCGCGCCATTGCCGGCGACAAGGACATGGAAGTCGGCTTCGCCAAGGACAGGCCGGCGCTCGCCGGCAGCCGGGCGCGCTTGCCGGAACTTCCGAAGAAGGCATCGAAGACCGATATCGCGATTACCCGCGGCCTCGGCGATTCCATGGCGCTGAAGCGCGCCTGCCATGATGCGCGCATCCACACCAAGCTGGCGCCGGAAGGCAAGGCGGCGCGCGCCATCTATGACGCGGTCGAGCAGGCCCGTGTCGAGGCGATCGGCAGCCGCGCCATGCAGGGCGTTGCCGACAATATCGGCTCGATGCTGGAGGACAAATACGCCAAGGCCAACCTTGTCGACGTCAAGGACAAGGCCGACGCTCCGATCGAGGAAGCGCTGGCGCTCATGGTGCGCGAGAAGCTGACCGGCCGGGCGGTCCCGAAAAGCGGCGAGCGGCTGGTCGAGCTCTGGCGTCCCTGGGTTGAGGAAAAGGCCAAGGCTGACCTCGACGGCCTGTCGGCCAAGCTCGACGACCAGCAGGCGTTCGCCCGCGTCGTGCGCGAGATGCTCGCCTCCATGGAGATGGCCGAGGAACTCGGCGACGACCAGGAGACGGAAGATTCCGAGGACAATGACGACAACCAGCCGCAAGGCGAGGAGCAGAGCGAGGAGGGCGGGGAAGACGATTCCGGCTCCGAGCAGTCGCAGTCCGAGGACGCCGAGGCTTCGGCCGATGACGAGCAGTCGTCCGAGACGGAAGCCTCCGACGCCACCGCCGACGATCTGTCCGATGACGACGATGCCGACGCCGAAACGCCCGGCGAGGCGCGCCGCAACGACAACCCCTTCACCAATCTGCCGAAGGAAATCGACTACAAGGTCTACACCGCCGCTTTCGACGAGACGGTCGGCGCCGAAGAGCTTTGCGAAGAGGAAGAGCTCGACCGGCTGCGCGCCTTCCTCGACAAGCAACTGGCCAATCTGTCTGGTGTCGTCGGGCGGCTGGCCAACCGGCTGCAGCGCCGGCTGATGGCGCAGCAGAACCGGTCGTGGGATTTCGACCTGGAAGAGGGCTATCTCGACCCGGCGCGGCTGGTGCGCGTCGTCATCGACCCGATGCAGCCGCTGTCCTTCAAGCAGGAACGCGACACCAAATTCCGCGACACGGTGGTGACGCTGGTGCTCGACAATTCGGGCTCGATGCGCGGCCGGCCGATCACGGTCGCCGCCACCTGCGCCGACATTCTTGCCCGTACGCTGGAACGCTGCGGCGTTTCGGTCGAGATCCTCGGCTTCACCACGCGGGCGTGGAAGGGCGGGCAGGCGCGCGAGAAGTGGCTGAAGGACGGCAAGCCGCCGAACCCCGGCCGCCTCAACGATCTGCGCCACATCATCTACAAGTCGGCCGACCATCCGTGGCGGCGGGCACGGCGCAATCTCGGCCTGATGATGCGCGAAGGCCTGCTCAAGGAAAACATCGATGGCGAGGCACTGCTGTGGGCGCACAACCGCCTGATCGCCCGGCCCGAACAGCGCAAGATCCTGATGATGATCTCGGACGGCGCGCCGGTCGACGATTCGACGCTTTCGGTGAATCCCGGCAATTATCTCGAACGCCATTTGCGCGCCGTCATCGAGCTGATCGAGACGCGCTCTCCGGTGGAACTGCTGGCCATCGGCATCGGCCATGACGTTACGCGCTATTATCGCCGCGCCGTCACCATCGTCGATGCCGAGGAACTGGCCGGCGCCATGACCGAGCAACTGGCCTCGCTGTTTGCCGAGGAAAGCGCGCGCGACACGCGGCGCGGCGGCATGCGGCGCGCCGGATGATCCTTTCGCGCGGCGGGTTTCGGCAAACGCTCTTCGCCGCCATCGCCCTGTTCGCCGGCGTGGCTTCGGCGCCAGCCGGTGCGGTTGGCTCGGCCTCGGTTGAACCCATCGAGGTTTCGTCCCGCCCGATCACCGAGTTCCGCATTGGCCGGACCGACAAGCAGTTCGGCTCGCTCGAATTCGTCGGCGGGCTGGAAATGACCTCGAAATCGCGTGATTTCGGCGCGCTGTCGGCCCTCCGCTTTCTGAAAGCGGGCAGCGATTTCATCGGCGTGGCCGACACCGGCTACTGGTTTTTCGGCACGGTGGCCCGCGATGCCGACAGGCGGCCCGTGGGCATCCAGAACTTCCGCATGCAGCAGATGGTCGACCAGGGCGGCCAGCCGATCGACGAGAAATGGGAAGTCGACGCCGAAGGCCTTGCGGTCAAGGATGGCATCGCCACCGTCGGCTTCGAGCGCAACCACCGCGTCGCCCAGTTCAAGATCGATCCGACTGATATGAAGGCGCCGTACCGGCAGCTGGATTTCCTGGTGCCGGCGCTCGAGCTGCGCCAGAATCGCGGCTTCGAGACCGTTACCCATGCCAATGCCAACGGCCAGCATCAGGGCGGTCTGGTCGTGGTGTCAGAGAAAAGCCTCGACAGAGCCGGCAACATCTACGCCGCCATCATCGAAGGGCCGCACAAGGGCGTCTTCACCGTCAAGCGCAACGGCGACTTCGACATCACCGACGGCGCCTTCCTGCCGGACGGCGACCTTTTGCTGCTGGAGCGCAGTTTCACCATGGCGGGCGGGCTCAAGATGCGGCTGCGGCGCATCCATGGCGAGAGTGTCGAGAAGGGCGCCGTCGCCGACGGACCCGTGCTGCTGGACGCCGACATGGGCTACCAGATCGACAATATGGAAGGTCTCGACGTCTGGACGCGCGATGACGGCGCGGTGATGGTGTCGCTGATCTCCGACGACAACCACTCGATCCTGCAGCGCAACCTCTACCTGGAATTCGTCCTGCACCAGGACTGAGAAGCGGTCCAACTGCCAAGCTGAAGCGTTTTCAACGGCGGGTTCGGTTTGGGCGGATTCGATCTGGTCAGGCGCCTTCCCGGGAGCCGTTGGTGGCGATCCAGATGACGTGGCGCGCGCCGCGCTTGCCGTTGGCGCGCTTGTTGACCTCCTCCACGGCGAAGCCTGCCTGCTTCAGCCGCCGCGTGAAGCCGCTGTCAGGTCCTTGCGACCACACCGCCAGCACGCCGCCCGGCTTGAGGGCCGTGCGTGCGGCGCCGAGGCCCGCGAGGCTGTAGAGCGCGTCGTTGCCCTTGTGGACGATGCCTTCGGGGCCGTTGTCGACGTCGAGCAGGATGGCGTCCCAGGTCGCGGACCCAGACCGGATCAATTGCCCGACATCGGTCTCATGGATGGCGACGCGGGGGTCGTCGAGACAGCCGCCAAACACCTCCGCCATCGGGCCGCGTGCCCAGGCGACGACCGCCGGCACCAGTTCCGCGACAACGATGCCGGTATCCTTGCCAAGTTCGGCCAGAGCGGCGCGCAATGTAAAACCCATGCCGAGGCCGCCGATCAGGATCCTCGGCTGGCGATGGCCCGCAATCCTTTGGCACGACAGTTTCGCCAGCGCTTGCTCGGAGCCGCTGAGGCGGCTGTTCATCAGTTCGTTGGTGCCGAGCATGATCGAGAATTCGCTGCCGCGACGCTTGAGGCGAAGTTCCTGGACACCATCCCCGGTCTTTGCCGAATCGAGGTGAACCCAGGGGATCATGGTTTAAACGGCCAGCGCCGGCTGGCTCCAGCGAGCGGCGAGCAGCCGATAAGGGATGAGCGCGACCACCGCGATGATCAGCTTCACCGAGAGATCGCCCAGCGCCCAGGAAACCCAGCGCATGGCCTCGACGTGGAAGACGCCCATCAGCGGCGCCGTCTCGAGCGCGAAACTGTCGTTCGGGCCCGCAAAAGCGAAAGCGGCCGAGAAAGCGACGGTGAAGAACACCATGGTGTCGAAGACCGACCCGACCAGTGTGCCGACGATCGGCGCGCGCCACCAGCTCTGCCGGCGCAGCCGGTTGAACACGGTGACGTCGAGCAGTTGCGCGGACAGGAACGCCGCGCCTGAAGCGGCTGCGATGCGCACCAGTCGGGCGGCCGCAGTCTCGAATTCGATCAGGCCATGGCGAAACAGGAAGGGCGGGACAAGGATCGAGCAGACCACCGCCGTCATGAAGCCGACGAAGACTATGCGGCGCGCCACGGCAGGGCCATAGCGGCGGTTGGCGAGGTCGGTGACCAAGAAGGAAAAGGGATAGGTGAAAGCCCCCCAGGTCAAAAGGTCGGCCAGCGACAGGCCGCCGATCTGGCCCTGCATCGGGAACTGTACGAGAATGTTCGATGCCACGACGACAAGCGCCATGGCGACCACGAAGGGCAGATATCGCGAGAGGGAAGTCATTTTTTTATCCTGGGTAATGGAACCAGAGGAGCATCATGCCCATCGGGCGCTGCTCGCTTCGTAGTCGAGCACCGGATTGTCGAACCTTGCGGATCCATCCGATGCTCAAGGCCAACAAAGTTGGCCCGGGCGGTCCCCCGCCTTTATACGATGTCAGGCAGCGACCTGTTCGGCCAGCTTCTTGGCAATCTGCTTCTTCAGCAGGCGCGCGCGCTGCGACAGCTCCTTGACGTCGGCCTTGGCCAGGAAGGCGTCGAGGCCGCCGCGATGTTCGACCGAACGCAGCGCGTTGGCCGAAATGCGCAGGCGCACATTCTGGTTCAGCGCTTCCGAGATCAGCGTCACATTGACGAGATTCGGCAGGAAGCGACGCTTGGTCTTGTTGTTGGCGTGGCTCACATTGTTGCCGGTCTGGACTGCCTTGGCAGTGAGTTCGCAGGTGCGGGACATAATTCTAACCTTCAATTCTCTCGGGACCTGCCAAACCTTTGTGCCCACGCCGGGTGGCGCGCGGTTCTGGTCAGGCGGCCTTATGGAAAAAGTTGGCGTTCCATAGTTGCATTTCACCGGGGCGTCAAGCTCCGGCTTCGCCACGGAAGCGCCCGGCATTTCATATTAAGGCCGGATTTCATCCTATAAGCGGTCTCATAGGGACACGCCAGACCGGAGTCGCCCGCCTCCGGCCGAAAATCAAGGACCCGATCCCGCCATGCTTCGTTTGTCTCACGCGCTTGTTGCCGTGCTCGCCGTCGCCTTGCCGTCCGCCGCGTCGGCTGCCTCGCCGCAGTCGTTCAAGGGTGAGTACACGGTGTCATTCCTTGGTCTCTCGATCGCGAAATCGACCTTCTCCAGCCATTACGAGAACGGCGCCTACGCGATCGAAGGTAGCGTGACGGCTGCGGGCCTCGCCAAATTATTCGACGACACGCGCGGCACGGTCTCGTCGAAGGGCACGATTTCCGGCAAGAAAATGGTGCCCCAGGCGTTCCGTGCCGATTATACCTCCGGCAAGAAGGTGTCGGCGATCGACATTCGCTTTGCCAACGGCGCCGTCACCTCGACGCAGGTCATCCCGGCGCCTGGCAAGCGCGATCCCAACGACTGGGTGCCGATCGGCGCCGGCGACCTGGCATCGGTACTCGATCCGATGGCCGCCACCGTCATCCACGCCGACAGCCTCGATCAGGTCTGCGGCCGCACGGTCAAGTTCTATGATGGCGAGATGCGCGCCGACCTGACGCTGACCTATGATTCGAAAGGCACCATCTCAGTGCCGGGCTACAAGGGCGACACCATCACCTGCCGGATGGGTTTCGAGCCGGTGGCCGGCTATCGCAAGGGCCGCAAGGCGCTGAACTATCTCAGGAACAAAAGCCGGATGATGGTGACGTTTGCACCGCTCGGCCAAACCGGCGTATATGCGCCGATCCACGCTACGGTAGGGACCCAGATCGGTCCGCTGACCATAAGCGCGAGACGGTTCGAAGCAGTCGAGTAATCTTACGCAATTTCGGGGCGACCACCGCCACGCGGTTTCCCGAGATTGTGGTGGGCGCCTCGGTGCGCCGTCGGGGGCAGGAATGGGGCGCGCAACACTGATCGGTTTTTCAGCGGTCGCCATGTGGGCGCTTCTGGCGCTGCTCACCGATGCGTCCGGCAAGGTGCCGCCGTTCCTTTTGTCGGCGCTCACCTTCTCGATCGGCACCGGCGTCGGCCTTGTCGCGCGGTTGTTCATGCCGGCCGCCGAGAGGAGCCAGAAAATACCGCCGCAGGTCTGGCTGATCGGTATTGCCGGCCTGTTCGGCTACCACTTTTTCTATTTCACAGCGCTGCGCAACGCGCCGGCGGTGGAGGCGAGCCTGATCGCCTATCTGTGGCCGCTGCTGATCGTGCTTGGCTCCGCCCTTATGCCGGGCGAAAAACTGGCGTGGAACCATGTCGTCGGCGCGTTGCTCGGCCTGGCCGGCACCGTACTGATCGTCACGAAGGGCGGCGGGCTGGCCTTCGATGCGCGCTACGCCTTCGGTTACGCCATGGCGGCCGTCTGCGCCCTGCTCTGGTCGTCCTATTCGCTTTTGTCACGGCGCTTTCCCTCGGTGCCGACCAGCATCGTCACCTGGTTCTGCGCGGCGACCGCCGTGCTGTCGCTCGTCTGCCATCTGGCGCTGGAACAAACCGTTCTGCCAAATGGCGCGGGCCAGTGGCTGGCCGTGCTCGGACTTGGCCTGATGCCGGTGGGTGCGGCCTTCTATGCCTGGGACATCGGCGTCAAGCGCGGCAACATTCAGGTGCTGGGCGCGGCAAGCTACTTGGCGCCGTTGCTCTCGACGCTGGTGCTGATTGCGGCCGGCGTTGCCGAGCCGTCGCTGCGTATCCTCGCCGCCTGCGTGCTCATCACCGGTGGCGCGGCCCTGGCGGCGAAGTCGCTGTTCCTGCGCAAGCCGGCCCAGGCCGAGAGCCAAGCCAAGGCATCCGAAAGCGGAGCTGCGGCATGACGATGCCGTTTGCCGGCGGCATCGACGCCAATGCCAATGCGACGCTGATCTTCTCGCTGGTGGCGGCGGTGATCTATGCCTTCACGCTGGGCATGCCGCCGAGCCTCGCCCGCTCCGCGGCCAAGACGCTCGCGGTCGCGATGCTTGCCGTGCTTTCGGCGCTGCAAAGCGGCCCGCTGCTGCTGGTCGCGGCCCTTGCGCTCAGCGCGGTGGGCGACGCGTTCTTGTCGCGCGACGGCGAAAAGGCGTTTCTCGGTGGGCTCGCCAGCTTCCTTGTCGCCCACATCGTCTACATCGCGCTGTTCCTGCGCAGCGGCGGCGGGTTGGGACTGCTTGGGGCCGAGCCCTGGCGCGGGGCGATCGCGCTGGCACTGGCGGTGTTCGTCATCGTCATGCTGGCCGCGCTCTGGCGCCGTGTCGGCCCCGGCCTGCGCGTGCCGATCGCCATCTATGTCGTGGCGATCCTGGCGATGGGCATGGCGGCGCTGACCACCAACAGCGCCTGGGTCATCGGCGGCGCGGTGCTGTTCATGGCATCGGACGGTCTGCTGGCCACCGAGAAATTTCTGGTGGCGGCCATCTCGCCGCATCGCGCCTGGATGCGTTTGGCCGTCTGGGTGCTGTACTACGCAGCCCAGCTTGGGATTACGCTGGGGTTCCTGCTGGGTTAGGATTCCAGCCCGGCTCGGCCAGTTCGAAGGCGGCGAAATCAAAGCCCGGCGCGACGGTACAGCCGACCAGCGTCCATTCGCCCAGGCTGCGCGCCGACTGCCACCAGCCCGCCGGCACGACGATCTGCGGCCGTTCGCCGGCCGCGAGGCCGATGCCGAGCACCTGCTCAATGACGGCAGCGCCTTCTTGCCACATCGACAGCGCCAGCGGCGCGCCGGCATGGAAATGCCAGACCTCGGCTGCGTCCTTGACCCGATGCCAGGCCGAAAGCTGGTGCTGTTCCAGCAGGAAATAGATGGCGGTCGAATGGCCGCGCGCTCCGCCGGCCTCGTCACGAAAGGTTTCCGCGTACCAGCCGCCTTCCGGATGCGGCTTCAGTCCGAGGGTGGCGATGATTTCTGCTGCGCTGGTCATCGGTCGGAGCTGCTCAGAAATTGTCCTTGCGCTTGCGGATCTCGGCGAACACCTCGGCGTCCCCGGCCTTTTCCATGCCGAGATGCTTGCGGATCGCCGGATCGTGCCAGCGCAGGAAGGGATTGGTCGACAGTTCCTCGCCGACCGTCGTCGGCAGTGTCGGCTTGTTGTCGACCCGCAGTGCCTCGATCCTGGCGGCGCGCTCCTTCAAGGCCGAATTGGTCGGGTCGACGGTCAGCGCGAAACGGGCGTTGGCGAGCGTGTATTCATGGCCGCAATAGATCGTCGTCGCGGCGGGAAGGGCTGCGAGTTTCTTCAGCGAGTCGTACATCACCGGCGGCTTGCATTCGAACAGCCGCCCACAGCCCAGCGCAAACAGCGTGTCGGCGGTGAACGCCACCTGCGATGCCGGCAGATAATAGGAGACATGGCCGGCGGTATGGCCGGGTGTGGCGATCACCTCGATGCGCTCGTCGCCAAGATGAAGGACGGAGCCCTCCTCGACGGTTTCGTCGATGCCGGGGATCTTGGCCTTTTCCGCCTCCGGGCCGACGATGCGCAGCTTGAAGCGCTCCTTCAGCGCCAGATTGGCCTCGACGTGGTCCATATGATGATGCGTGGTCAGGATCATCGTCGGCGTCCAGCCGGTGCGCTTGATCGCGGCCAGGATCGGCGCTTCCTCGGGCGCGTCGATGATCGCCGTCTGCCCGCTTTTGGGGTCATGCACCAGCACGCCGAAATTGTCGCTCCGGCACATGAACTGTTCGATTTCGACCGCCATCTCGGCTTTCTCCATTGTCGCCGCAGACATAGGGCGCCAGCGCGGGAATGTCATCCAGGGATGTCGAGTAACATCTCGTGACGCGGACCTCTTTCGAGGCCTTTTGTTGAAACACGCCGATATCGCGGCTACATCCCTCACATGCATTCCGACATCGTCGACCTTCGCTCCTTCTATTCGACAACGCTTGGCCGGTTCGCCGAGCGTTCGATCACCATGGCACTGTCGTCGATATGGGCGGCTGTCCCCAATGAACGGCTGGTCGGGCTCGGCTATACCTTGCCCTGGCTGGAGCGTTTCGGCTCCGATGCGGAGCGGGTCTTTGCCTTCATGCCGGCGACGCAGGGTGCCGTGGTCTGGCCGGCAGCCGGGCCGACGGCGACCGCTTTGGTCTTCGACGAGGAGCTGCCGCTGGTCGATTCCTGCATCGACCGCATGCTGCTCGTCCATTCGCTCGAACATGTCGAAAATCCGCGCGAGACACTGAACGAGATCTGGCGGGTGCTGTCGCCCGCGGGGCGCGTCGTCATCGTCGTGCCCAACCGACGCGGTGTCTGGGCGCGCTTCGAGCACACACCGTTCGGCAATGGCCGGCCGTTCTCGCGCGGGCAACTGACGGAACTGCTGCGCGAGGCGAATTTCACGCCGGCCGCCTGGTCGGATGCGCTGTTCTTCCCGCCATCGCGGCGGCGCTTCATGATGCGCTTCCACAATGTGCTGGAGCGCGCCGGCCGGCGGCTGTGGCCGATCTTTTCGGGCGTCATCGTCGTCGAGGCGCAGAAGCGGCTCTATCAGGGCGTGCCGGTCGCCCAGCGCGCCTCGCGCCGCGTCTTCGTGCCGGTGCTGTCGCCGCACGGCGCGACGCGGCTCGGCCGCCGGGCCGAGGCGACAGGCGGGGCCATGCCGTCTCGCCAGGTGAAACCTTCGTGATCGTGCTAGAAACGCGCGCGGCGCGTCCCTCCTCGACCTATCTGTCGTGGTGAACCCGCGACCCGCCTGATATGCGGATGCCGTCATCATCCGGTTTCAGCATCGCACCTGAACGCAAGGACCTCTGACATGGCTGATCAACTTGACAATCAGGCCACCGTTCAGCCGGTCGCCGTCGAGGCCAGCAGCCTGCGTGATCAGGTTGCGACGATCAGGCGGGCGCTGGTGGTGTCGCCGGTTCGCAAATGGCTGCTGTGGACGTCGGTCGGCATCATGGCCGTCATCATCGCGACCTCGATCGGCCAGGTTCTGCTCAACCGCTGGAACCAGCCCTTCTACGATGCGCTGGCACGCCGCGACATGGCGGCCTTCGTGCACCAGCTCCTTGTCTTTGCGATGATCGCCGGCGGGCTGCTGGTGCTCAATATCGGCCAGACCTGGCTCAACCAGATGATCCGGCTGAAGCTGCGCGAGGCGCTGACGCTCGACCTGATCGACCAGTGGATGCGGCCGGCACGCGCCTTCCGGCTGGCCAATGCCGGCGCCATCGGCGTCAATCCCGACCAGCGCATGCAGCAGGATGCGGCGCATCTGTCCGACCTGTCGACCGATCTCGGCGTCGGGCTCCTGCAGTCGCTCATCCTGCTCGTGTCCTTCGTCGGCGTGCTGTGGGAACTGTCTTCGGGCTTCGTCTTCCACATCAACGGCTGGTCGCTGGCCATACCGGGTTACATGGTCTGGGCGGCGTTCCTCTATGCCGGCACCGCCTCCTGGCTGAGCTGGCTGGTCGGCCGGCCGCTCATCAAGCTGAACAGCGACCGCTACACACGAGAGGCGGAGCTGCGCTCCTCGATGGTGCGCGTCAACGAGAATGTCGATGCCATCGCGCTGTACCATGGCGAGGCCGACGCCAGGCAGCGGCTCGAACTCGACCTCGGCACGGTGCTCGGCGCCATGCGGCGCATCTATACCGCGCAGATCAACCTGTCCTGGGTGACCGATACCTATGGCTGGATCACCGTCGTGGCGCCGATCCTGGTTGCCTCGCCCGTCTATTTCTCGGGCGATATCAGCTTTGGCGGGCTGATGATGGCGGTCGGCGCCTTCAACCAGGTCCATTCCTCGTTGCGCTGGTTCATCAACAATATCGGCAGCATCGCCGATTGGCGGGCCACGCTGATGCGTGTCGCCGACTTCCGCATCGCGCTCGATGAAACCGATGTGCTGCACGACACCGAAAGGCGCATCACCTTCGATCAGAACGCCAATGGCAGCCTGACGTTCGAGAAGCTCCAGGTGGCCTCGCCGGAGGGCTGCACAAAACTCTCCGAGCAGCATGTCGAGATCCGCGCCGGCGATCGCGTGATGATCACCGGCGAACCCGGCGCCGGCAAGACGCTGTTCTTCCGCGCCATTGCCGGGCTGTGGCCCTGGGGCAGGGGAAAAATCGGCCTGCCGGCCGGAGAACCCCTCATCTTCGTGCCACGCGTGCCGTATTTGCCGGCCGGCACGTTGCGCGACGTGCTCAATCACGCCAACGGGCATGCGCCCGCGAGTGACGCCGACATTGCGGCGGTGCTGGCCGAGGTTGGCCTGGAACGGCTGTCGTTCTCGCTCGACCGCGTCGGGCGCTGGGACCATGAACTGGGCGATGACGAACAGCGCTTGCTGGGCGTGGCCAGGCTCGCCTTGCGGCAGCCGAAATGGGTGATCATCGACGAAGCCATGGATGCGTTCGACGGCCCCTCGCTGCGGCGTGTTCTGGCGATGCTGGAAAAGCATCTGAAGGGCGCCACGATCATCAACATCGGGCGCGGGCAGCACAATATTCAGTTCTTTCCACGCGGCCTGACGATCGTCAAGGATTCCGGTGCGCCAGCGCTGAAGCCCGCCCACGTCAGGGCCGGCGCCATCGATCCGCCGCCGGTCGCGGTCCGCCGCAAGAAGTAGGGCCGTTTCCCGCACTCTCGCTGCAAGCTTTATTTCGCCGCGATCGCGAAGGAAGATTTCCCCGAGAAACAAAACTTGGCGGTGGCGATGCTTGATGCTCTGCGCCTGCTTGCCTGTCTTGCCTGTGTCCAGCCAACGCCCGTTGCCTCGCCATCGGGTGCGCTGGCTGTCGACGTCGAATTGGTGTTGGCGGTCGATATATCCCTGTCGATGGACGAGAAGGAATTCGCCCTGCAACGCGCCGGCTATGTCGAGGCGCTGCGCCATCCCGACTTCATCCACGCCGTCCGGTCCGGCAATACCGGCCGCATCGCGATTGCCTATTTCGAATGGGCCGGCACGGTGCGCGACGACGCGGTCATCGACTGGCAGATCATCGATGGCGCGCAAAGCGCCAACAGCTTTGCCGACAAGGTGGCGGCGCGCCCGTTCCGGAGTTTTCGCGGCACCTCGATTTCCACGGCAATTGCCTTCGGCACAGGGCTGTTCGGCAGGACGAATTTCGCCAGTGAGCGCAGCGTCATCGATATATCGGGCGATGGCCCCAACAATATCGGGCCGCCGGTCACCGCGACGCGCGATGCGGCAACCGCAAAAGGCATCGTCATCAACGGCCTGCCGATCCTGATCAATCCATCGCCCACCTTCAAGCATCTCGACCAGTACTATGCGCAGTGCGTGACCGGCGGACCCGGCTCTTTCGTGCTGCCCATCCACTCGGCTGCCGAATTTTCCACCGCCATCCGGCGCAAGCTGATCCTCGAAGTGAGCGGTATTCAGGACAAGGCCAGGATCATCCCCGTCGACGCGGATGCGCCGATCGACTGCCTGCAAGGCGAACGCGACAGGCGGTTCCTTTCGGATCCGTATTTTCCGGAACTCGACCGGTGAAAATGCGCAAGAGCGCCTGTCGCCGGCCGTCGAAGGCGCCGATTCCATTACCTCGGGCGTAATCGCTTTGTGTCAGGTGTTCCGGCAGATTGCCCTGGCGAGGCCGGTTGGTCGGTCTCGATGCAAAGGGAGTTACGTCATGACCGCTTACGCCATCGCCCATATGCGCCAAGTCACGATGGGTCCGCAGATCGTCGAGTATCTGCACAGGATCGATGCCACGCTGGAGCCTTTCGGCGGCCGTTTCCTGGTCCATGGCGGCGATGTGGAGGTGATCGAGAACGACTGGCCGGGCAACCTCATCGTCATCGAATTTCCTGACCGCCAGCATGTGCGCGAGTGGTATGCTTCGCCCGCCTATCAGGCGATCCTTTCACTGCGCACCGATAATTCGGACTCCGACGTAATCATCGTTGACGGCATCGAGCATCCGCACAAGGCTACCGATGTGCTTGGCTGATGGAACTGCCCATGCGGACGATTCGTGGCGATCTGTTGCAACTTGCGCTCGACGGAGAGTTCGACGCGATCCTGCATGGCTGCAATTGCCAATGCCAGATGGGCAAGGGCATTGCCCTTTCCATCAAGCAGCGGTTTCCAGAGGCCTACGCCGCGGATATCGCGACCGTGAAAGGCGACCGCTCCAAGCTGGGTACTATCTCGGTTGCCGAGATCCGGCGCGAAGATCGAAATTTCCACGTCATCAATGGCTACACCCAGTTCCATTGGCAGGGCCAGGGCGTGAAGGCTGACTATGGCGCCATCCGCAGTGTCATGAAGGCGGTCAAGGCTGGATTCGCCGGCCGGAGGATCGGCTATCCCAGGATTGGCGCGGGTCTGGCGGGAGGCGATTGGGCAACGATTGCTTCAATCATCGATGAGGAGCTTGCGGACGAGAACCACCAGCTGGTCGAATACGCGCCGTAACGTCAGCTCCGTTTCAGCAGAAACACCGCCTGCTGGCCAAAGAAGTTCCAGAACCACCAGGGCATGGACAGGCCGATCTTCTGGCCGGCGGCGTCGAGCGCGGTCGCCTTTTCCACCGTCGCGCCAAGCTCGTCGCACAGGTTGACGAAGTCGCGGATGGTGCAGAAGTGGATATTGGGGGTGTCGTACCAGGAATAGGGCAGGTCCTGCGTCACCGGCATGCGGCCCTTGACGAACAGCGACAGACGTACCCGCCAATGGCCGAAATTGGGGAAGGAGACGATCGCCCGGTTGCCGATGCGGAGCAATTCGTCGAGCACCAGCTTCGGGTTGCGCGTCGCCTGCAAGGTCTGCGACAGGACGACGAAGTCAAAGCCCTTGTCGGGATAGAATTCGAGATCCTTGTCGGCATCGCCCTGGATGACGGAGAGGCCGCGCGCCACGCATTCGTTGACGCCGCGCTGCGACAGTTCCAGTCCGCGGCCGTCGACCTGCTTGGTGTCCTGCAGCAATTCAAGCAGCGAGCCGTCGCCCGAACCAACATCGAGCACGCGGGACTGCGGTGGGATCAGATTGGCGACGACCTCGAGGTCGACGCGCTGGCTGCCGTTGACGCTCATGATGTCGTCTCCTTTGCGGCGCATGATCCCGATCCTGAAAGGCTGCAACTTTCCGGGGTCATGCGCTTAGCCCTCTCGCCCGCGCCGCGGAGCCGATGAAGCCGTTGATGGCGGCGAACAGTTCCGGCTCGTCGAGCAGGAAGGCATCGTGGCCACGGTCGGTCTCGATCTCGACGAAGGACACGGACGCGCCGGCGGCGTTGAGCGCGTGCACGATCGAGCGGCTTTCTTCGGTCGGAAACAGCCAGTCCGATGTGAATGACACCAGGCAGAAGCGGGTCTTGGTGCCGGCAAAGGCATCCGCCAGCCGCCCGCCATGATCGGCGGCGAGGTCGAAATAGTCCATCGACCGCGTCATGTAGAGATAGGAATTGGCGTCGAAGCGGTCGACGAAAGTCATGCCCTGGTGGCGCAGATAGCTTTCGATCTGAAAATCGGCGTCGAAGCCGAACGTCAGCGCTTCGCGGTCCTGCAAGTTGCGGCCGAATTTTCGATGCAGGGCGGCTTCGGAGAGATAGGTGATGTGGGCGGCCATGCGCGCCACCGCCAGGCCTTTTTCCGGGCGCTTGCCGTGTTCGAAATATTTGCCGCCATGCCAGTCCGGATCGGCCATGACGGCCTGCCGGCCGACCTCGTGGAAGGCAATGTTCTGTGAGGAATGGCGCGCGCCGGTGGCGATCGGCAGCGCCGAAAAGACGCGCTCGGGATAGCTCGACGCCCATTCCAGCACCTGCATGCCGCCCATCGAGCCGCCGAGCACGCAGAACAGTTTCTCGATGCCGAAATGGTCGATCAGCATCTGCTGCGCCCGCACCATGTCGCGGATAGTGATGACGGGCAGGTCAAGCCCATAGGGCTTGCCGGTGGCGGGGTTGGTGGAAGCTGGCCCGGTGGAGCCCAGGCAGCCGCCGATGACGTTGGAGCAGATGACGAAGAAACGGTTGGTGTCGATGATCCTGCCGGGGCCGATCAGCACTTCCCACCAGCCCGGCTTGCCGGTCACCGGATTGGTGCTGGCGACATGCTGGTCGCCGGTCAGCGCATGGCAGACGAGGATGGCATTGGAGCGGGCATCGTTCAGCGTGCCGTAGGTCTGGTAGGCGATCTGGAACGGCGACAGCAGCGTGCCGGCGTCGAGCTTGAGCGGCTTGTCCGCCCCGAAGCGCAACACCGGGCTCGACGGCTGGTCGGCCTCGTTGTTGGTCTTTCCTGCGCGCAGAGCGGCCATTCTCGTCTCACCTATTGCATCATATCGGGCGAAAAATCGCCGCCGATGCGTCCGTCCGGCCGGCCGCGGACAATAAAAAACCGGCATTGCCATTCGCAAAGCCGGTTACGTCACGCAAACGGCCCTTTAGCGAATTGTTTAACGTGGCTGCAAGCCGACCGGCCAAATCACCACGGAACTGTTGCTGCCCTTCTAGAACTCGCCCGCCCTGCCGTCAATGCCGACATCCGGGCCGACATCTGGGCCGCTGCTGGCACCACTGCCACCCCTCGACATTATCGGCCACGGCTTGTATTTCCGCTGCGGCCTCCGGAGCGAGGCATTTTCGACGGATTTTGCAAAAATGAACCAGACACCGGATCAGGCACGTCCAACCCCGCGCGCGGGCATCATGGACATTGACGCCTATGTGCCGGGCAAGAGCGCCGCACCCGCCGGTGTCGCCAAGGTCTACAAGCTGTCGTCCAACGAGAACCCGCTTGGCCCGTCACCGAAGGCGATCGAGGCCGCGCGTGAAGTCGCCGCCAGGCTCGACATCTATCCCGACGGCACCGCCAGACGGCTGCGCGAGGCGATCGCGGAAGTGCATGGCCTCAACGCGCAGAACATCATCTGCTCCAACGGCTCAGACGAGATCCTCGGCCTGCTGGCGCAGACCTATCTGGCGCCCGGCGACGAGGCGATTTTCACCGAACACGCCTTCATGGTCTACAAGATCTACATCCAGTCGGCCGGGGCTGCGCCGATCGCGGTCAAGGAGACCGATGAGCGGGCCGACATCGATGCGATACTGGCGGCCGTCACGCCGCGCACGAAGATCGTGTTCCTTGCCAATCCCAACAATCCGACCGGCACCTATGTGCCGTTCCAGGAGGTGCGCCGCCTGCATGCCGGCCTGCCCAAACATGTGCTGCTGGTGCTCGACGCGGCCTACGCCGAATATGTCCGCCGCAACGACTATGAGGCCGGCATCGAACTGGTTGGCAGCGCCGAGAATGTGGTCATGACCCGCACCTTCTCCAAGATCGGCCTCGGTGGCGCGCGGATCGGCTGGATGTATGCGCCCATGCACATCGTCGACGCCATCAATCGCGTCCGCGGTCCCTTCAACGTCAATGCGACGGCGATCGAGGCCGGCATCGCGGCAATCCGCGACCGCGCCCATGTCGAGCGCAGCGTGGCGCATAACGAGACCTGGCTGACCTGGCTGAGCCAGGAGATGACCGGGCTCGGGCTGCGGGTGACGCCCAGCGTCGGCAATTTCCTGCTCATTCACTTTCCCGACGATCAGAAGCATTCGGCGGCCGCGGCGGACGACTATCTGACCGCGCGTGGGTATATATTGCGGCGCGTTTCCGGCTACGGCTTCCCCAACGCGCTGCGCATGACCGTCGGCACGGAAGAGGCCAATCGCGGCGTTGTCGCCGCGCTCACGACATTCCTGAAAAGCTAGAACGCCCGAAAAGCAGGAACACCATGACATCACCGATGTTTGAAAAGATCGCGCTGGTCGGCATCGGCCTGATCGGCTCGTCGCTGGCCCGCGTCATCCGACGCGAGGGCCTTGCCGGCCACGTTGCCATCTCGACCCGCAGTGCCGCGACGCTGAAGCGGGCGGAGGAACTTGGGCTGGGCGATTCCTACACGACGGATGCGAAGGAAGCGGTCCGCGATGCCGACCTGGTCATCGTCTCGGTGCCGGTCGGCTCGTCCGGCGCGGTGGCTGAGGAGATCGCGCCGGCGCTGAAGAAGGGCGCCATCCTCACCGATGTCGGCTCGACCAAGGCCTCGGTCATCGCGCAGATGCAGCCGCATGTGCCCGATGGCGTTCATTTCATTCCCGGCCATCCGCTGGCGGGCACGGAAAAATCCGGACCGGATGCCGGTTTCGCCGATCTGTTCGACAATCGCTGGTGCATCTTCACGCCGCTACCGGGCACCGATCCGGACGCGCTCGAAAGGCTGTCGGAATTCTGGCGCCGTTGCGGCGCCAACATCGACACGATGGATCCCCAGCATCACGACATGACGCTGGCCATCGTCTCGCATCTGCCGCACATCATCGCCTACAACATCGTCGGCACCGCCGACGATCTGGAATCGGTGACCAAGACGGAAGTCATCAAATATTCGGCCTCCGGCTTTCGCGACTTCACGCGTCTGGCCGCCTCCGACCCGACCATGTGGCGGGACGTCTGCCTGCACAACAAGGATGCGATCCTGGAAATGCTGGCGCGGTTCTCGGAAGATCTGGCGTTCCTACAGCGGGCGATCCGCTGGGGCGATGGCGATAAATTGTTCGACCTGTTCACCCGCACCCGCGCCGTGCGCCGCTCGATCATCGAGGCTGGCCAGGATATCGACGTG
The DNA here is from genome assembly GCF_007003935.1 of Mesorhizobium sp. WSM4310. Classification (NCBI taxonomy): domain Bacteria; kingdom Pseudomonadati; phylum Pseudomonadota; class Alphaproteobacteria; order Hyphomicrobiales; family Phyllobacteriaceae; genus Mesorhizobium; species Mesorhizobium sp. WSM4310. Next base: position 71,285 of record NZ_VFTA01000009.1, on the reverse strand, counting down.
CCCGATTTCGGCCGCCAGGCGGTGGAGCATCCGTCGAAGAACTAGGCTGTTTCGGGCCAGGTCGCCGTGACCATGGCCAGCGTCTCGGCCCGATCCGGCGCGCCGAGCCTGCCGCCAAAGCGCAGGCATTTGAGCGCGGCGGCGGCACTTGCAAAGCGCAAGGCCTGCTCGACCGGCATGGCCTCCGCCAATCCGACGGCAAAGGCGCCGTGAAAGACGTCTCCGGCGGCGAGCGTGTCGACCGCCTTGATCCTTGGCGCCGCGACATGGCGGGATAATCCCGCCGCGCGATCGAACCACCAGGTGCCTGCCGCGCCGCCGGTGACGGCGACGAACGCATCGGTGCGGGAAGCCATTTCGGTGCAAGCGCTCGCCAGATCCAGCGCCTGGCCGCAGATGATGCGGACGGCGGGCTCCGAGGCGACGATGTGCGAGGCCAGCGGCAACAGCTGCTCCAGCACCGCCAGCGGCGCCGTATCGGCATCGAGGATTGCCGGCCGACCGGCCGCGCGCGCCGCCTCGAGGGCAAGTGTCGCTGCACCGGGCCACCGCACGTCCACCAGCACGGCATCGAATGCCGTGATGTCGGCGAAAGGCAATGCCCCGGGGTCGGCCTGGGCCAGGCTGTCATAGAAAGGCACGATGATGCGCTCGCCATGCGCGTCGACCAGGATCGAGGCTAATGCCGAGCGGGCGCCGCTGACGCGGCGGACATAGCTGCAGTCGAAACCCTCGGCCTCGATCCCGGCGATCAGCTGATCGCCGACCGGATCGTCGCCGGCGCTCGCCCACAGCGACACCTCGGCGCCCAGCCGATGCGCGGCGCAGGCAGCGCTGGTGGCCATGCCCGAGGCGATCTGCACGCCATCGGCGGCGATGAACTTTCCCTGATGCGTGGGCAGCGTCTCGACACGCAGGATGGTGTCCAGCGTCAGCGCGCCGACACTGAGGAGCCTCGGGGGTCCCGGCATGGCGCGCTATTGCACCGGCTTGATCTTGCCGAGCGGGATGAAGCCGAGCGAGGCCTTGCCCTTGACCACTTTCAGCGGCATCGACGGTTCGCTGCCGAGCATGGCAAGCGCGGCAAAACCCTGTTCGATCGCATTCTTCTGCTCGGGTATGGCACCGGCCAGAATGGCCGCCACGGCCTTCGGATCCTTGATCCTGATCATCAGATCTGCGTCGACCAGGCCTTCGGCGTCGACCGACAGCGGCCCGGAAACAGTGACTCGCGCCGTGCCTGACGACAAATCGAGGTTGCGGATCTCGACCCTTTGGCCGCGAAGGCTCTTCACCTGCGTTCCGATCAGCGCGACGCCATTCTTCAGCGTGGCGTCGCCGCTGGCATCGAGCGCCGGCAGCACGCGGCCGCCGATCGCATCCGGGTCGATTTCCAGATCGGTGAAGCTGCCGACATAATCGACGTCCTGACCGTTCGGCTGCAGCTGGCCGGCCGCCCTGCCGGCGCTGAACAGTTCCACCGGATCGGTGTCGTCGGCTGGATCGGTCTGGCCCGACAGGCCTTCCGCTTGCAGCGCGATGCGCTGCGGCAGCGGCCATGACAGTTTGACCTTTGCCTGCAGATTGTCCCAGTCGATCCACAGCGGCACCATGCCGGGGACGGAGGTCCTGAGCGGACCGCGCAGATCGGCGACCGGCGACAAGGGCTGGATGATTTGGGCGACGGCATTGAAGGAGCCGGCCGAGGCCGCGATGTTCTTGGCATCGTCCTCATACGCCAGATTGTCGCAAGAGACGGTAAAGCTCAGGGGATAGCCGCTGACCTGGAGATTGGCGCAGCCGGCTTCGATGCCGCTCTTGTTGAGCGTGGTGACCGCCTTGTCGGCCTCGGTCCTGACCCTGTTGGCCAGATAGAACCAGCCGCCGCTGTAGATGGCGAACAGCACAACGATGAACGCCGCAAGCCAGAACAGGCCGCGGCGGGACTTTGGTTGGCGTTCGTCACTTGACGTCATGCTTTGGCTCTCATTAACCCACGGTGTTGGTGGACGGACCTTCGATTCCGACAACACTTGGTAGACATTGACGAATAGGTAGCCGGGGACGGACGGAAAAACACCGGATTCCGGTGCGGTGTGGCCATTCTTTTTGCAATCAGGCACGGCGATATGGGCGATTTTTGGGTGTTTGGCTACGGTTCGCTGATCTGGCGGCCGGGTTTCGCACATGTCGAGACGCGGCGCGCCCATTTGCACGGCTATCGCCGCTCGCTGTGTGTCTATTCCTTCGTGCACCGTGGCACGCGTGAGCGGCCCGGGCTGGTGCTTGGCCTCGACCATGGCGGCTCCTGCGTCGGCCTGGCTTTCCGCGTGCCTGGACAATTACGCGACGAGGTGATCGCCTATCTGCGTGAGCGCGAACTCGTCACCAGCGTCTATCTCGAGCGCACGCTCAAGGTCCGCCTCGACGGCGGCGGCACGGTCGAAGCGGTCGCCTACATCGTCGACCGCAAGCATGAGCAATATGCCGGCGCGCTGGATGCCGCGCATGCGGCGGCGGTGGTGCGCGGCGCCGCCGGCCAATCCGGCAACAACGAGGATTATGTGCTCAGCACGCTGAAGCATCTGGAGGCACTGGGTATCCGCGACCACTGGCTGGAGGATGTGGCACGGGGGATAGCGCCATCGTGAAGCACTGGCTCTGCTCAAATAGGCGGTCAGGCCTTTGACCTCGACGCGGGACGACCTAGCTTAGGCTCCGAACCCAGCCAGCGGGGGGCATGCGCCCCAACCCAATCATCACGGAGAACCATCTTGCAGAAACGCCGTCTCGGTCGCACCGACCTTTCCATCGCGCCGCTGGTTCTGGGCGGCAACGTCTTCGGCTGGACCGCCGACGAGAAAACCTCCTTCGACCTGCTCGACCGCTTCGTCGCGGGCGGACTGAACGCCATCGATACGGCCGACGCCTATTCACGCTGGGTGCCCGGCAACACGGGCGGCGAATCGGAAACCATCATCGGCAACTGGATGAAGGACCGTGGCAACCGGGACAAGGTCGTGGTGATCACCAAGGTCGGCTCGGATATGGGGCAGGGGCACAAGGACCTCTCCGCCGCCTATATCGAAAAGGCCGTCGAGGCCTCGCTGAAGCGACTGCGGACCGATGTCATCGACCTCTATCTGTCGCACTGGCCGGACCCGGCCACGCCCTATGAGGAGACGCTTGGCGCCTATGAGAAGCTGCTTGCCAAGGGCAAGGTCCGCCATATCGGCTGCTCGAACCTTGACGCCGGCCAATTGCGCGCCGCGCTCGATGTGGCGAGCCTGCGCAGCTTGCCGCGCTATGAGGTGCTGCAGCCGGAATACAATCTCTACGACCGCTCCTCCTTCGATGGGCCGTTGCGCGATCTGTGCGTGGCCGAGGATATCGGCGTCATCACCTATTTCAGCCTGGCCAAGGGTTTCCTGAGCGGCAAATACCGCAGCGAGGCCGATCTCGGCCAAAGCGAACGCGGCGGGGGCGTCGGCAGTTATCTCAATGCGCGCGGCATGCGCATTCTGGCCGCTCTGGATGCCATATCCGCCAAGCATTCGGCGAAACAGGCGGAAGTCGCTCTTGCCTGGGCGATCGCGCGGCCAGGTGTCACGGCACCGATCGCCAGCGCCACCAAGCCCAGCCAGATGGACAGCCTGATCAAGGCGGCGTCGTTGAAATTGACCGCCGACGACATGGCCGAGCTCGACAAAGCGAGCGACTGAGGCTTCGGCCGCCCCACGCACGAACGTCCAAGACCACGCTCCCGTCTTGCCATAGCGTCCTTCGCCATTGGCAAGACAGAGGGTGCGATGACCGAGCCGCTTCTTTCGCAGCCGCAGCTTTGGCGGCCTCTGCTCGCCCTGGTGCTGGCCGCCACGGTGGTCATGGGCAGTCCAGGGCCGGCAACGATAAGCGTCACCGCTGTTGGCGCCGCCTTCGGTCTGCGCGATTCTGTGCGCTACACGTTGGGGATCGTTCTCGGCACGGTCGCCGTGCTGCTGGTCGTGGCGACCGGGATCATGGCGGTGCTTGGCTCGATGCCGAAGCTGGCGCCGGTGCTGGTTGTCGCCTCGGCAGCCTATATCCTCTATCTCGCGTTCAGGATCGCCACGGCGCCGCCGCGGGCGGCGCGCACGGCCGACGCTGCGCGCCCGACCTGGCTGGCCGGGTTCCTGCTGGCTGTCGCCAACCCGAAAGCCTATGTGGCGATCGCCGCCGTGTTCGCCGGCGCCTCGTCGAGCCAGGACGGCGCGGAACTCGGCCTATGGCTGAAGCTGGCGGTTCTGGCGGCGATGATCGTTGTCATCCATGCCGTGTGGCTGCTTGCCGGTGCGGCGTTCGCGCGCTTCCTGCGCAGGCCTATCGCTTCGCGGATCATCAATCTGATCTTTGCCGCGACGCTGGTGCTGACCACGCTGCTGGCCGTCTACGGCTGATCGCCTGGCTGGAGGCGTTCAGGCCTTCGCGCCGAGCTCCCGCAGCCGCTTCAACGCCGTCGGCGGGAAGGCGGGCGGGTTGGGGGCGCGCGATGCCTCGATGAGGAGCTGGTCGCAAGCCGCTTCCGTCTCGCCGATCAGCCTCGCCATGAACTCGTCCTTGCCGAGGCCCGGTGGGATCGGCGGCAGAAAACGCGCCTTGATGGTGCCGGGATAACGCAGGAATTTGCGGCGCGGCCAATAGAGGCCGGCGACATGGGCCACAGGCACCACTGGCACGCCCAACTGCGCGTAGATTTCGACGATGCCGTATTTGTAGGCCGGCTCGTCGCCCGGCGCCCGGCGCGTGCCCTCGGGATAGATGATCAGCTGGCGCGGGTTGCGCGCCATCTCTTCCTTGGTCGCCGCGACCACTGCCTTCAAGGCTTTTGAGCGGCTGCCGCGATCGACCGGGATCATGCGCATCTTCATGATGTACCAGCCGAAGAACGGGATCCAGGTCAGCTCGCGCTTGAGGATGTAGAGCGGGTCCTTGAGAAAGGGGAAGAAGGCGATTGCATCCCAGAACGACTGGTGCTTGGGGGCCAGGATGAAGGACCCCTCCGGCAGGTTTTCCTGCCCGGTGATGTAGCTTTTGGTGCCGGCGATCTTGTCATAGAGCCACATGCAGGTGCGTGACCAGAATTTCGGCACGAACCAGGCGCGGTGGCGGGGCGACAGGAAATAATAAGGGGTCCAGAGGATCATCTGGACGATCAGATTGACGTAGAAGGCGAAATTGAACGCCAGCGATCTGACATGGAGCATGGGGGAGGTCCGGTGAGGAAGTGTGCGTTGGTTACACCAAGCGCGGGGAAAAAGGAAATGGCGCAGCAGTGTCCCGGCCGATGCTGAAGCATGGCTCACGCCAGCGCAGGCACGCTACTCCAATCGCGCCAGCCGCTCCTTCAGACGCGGTGCGGCAAAGTCGAGGAAGGCGCGCAGCTTGACCGGCAGCAGGCCGTGGCCCGCATGCACCAGGCTCACCGGCCACGGTTCCGGCTCGAACTCTTGCAGCAGGATGCGCAGCTTGCCGGACCGCACGGCGGCATCCACCTGATAGGAAAGCACTTTCGTCGGCCCGACGCCGGCAACCGCGGCATCGATCGCCGCCTCGGCGGTGTTGACCTGAAGGCGCGAGCGGACCTGCACCGTGACGTCCGTCTTGCCTCTGGCGAAGCTCCAAGGGGCGGCGGAGGAAAGTCCCTCGAAGGTGATGCAACTGTGGGTGCCGAGATCTTCCGGGGTCGTGGGCGTGCCGTGTTCGGCCAGATAGGCCGGGCTGGCGCAGACAACGCGGCGAATCGAGCCGACCCCAATGGCGATCAGGCTCGAATCCGGCAACTGGCCGATGCGCAGCGCGAGGTCGAAATGGTCCTCGACCAGGCGGGTTATGCGGTCCGCCAGGGTCAGGCGGATATCCACGTCGGGATAGGCCGAGAGAAAGCCGGTGACCACCGGCAACAAATGGAGACGGCCAAACACGACCGGCGCGGTGATGGCCAGTTCACCGGTCGGAGCGCTGTACTCGCCGGCCGCGCCGCGTTCAGCCTCGCCAACGTCATCAAGGATGCGGCGGCAGGCCGCAAGATAGGCTTCGCCGGCATCGGTCGGCGTCAGCCGGCGCGTCGAACGGTTCAGGAGCCGGGTGTTGAGATGGCGCTCAAGATCGGAAACCTTGCGGCTGACGGTCGCCAGGGGAATGCCGAAACGGCGGGCCGCGGCGGAAAGGCTGCCGGCCTCCACCGCCGCGACGAAGAGCGACATGGCTTCGAGACGATCCACAACTTCTTCCAGAAAATGGAAGGAACGGTTGCAAATATGCCATCTCCATTTCAGGAATGGAAGGGGCTATATGTCAGTTCGCAGCAGAGCCGCGCCATGGAGTTCTCATGTCTGAAAGTCGCCCACCCCTTCCGCCGTTCAACGCCGAGACCGCCGCGCAAAAGGCCCGCATGGCCGAGGATGCGTGGAATTCGCGCGATCCGGCACGGGTGGCGCTCGCCTATACGATCGACAGCCGCTGGCGCAACCGCGCCGAATTCCTGCAGGGCCGCGATGCCATCCAGGCTTTCCTGACGCGCAAATGGAGCCGCGAACTCGACTACCGGCTGATCAAGGAGATCTGGGCCTTCCACGGCAACCGCATCGCCGTGCGCTTCGCCTATGAATGGCACGACGACAGCGGCTCCTGGTTCCGCAGCTATGGCAATGAGAACTGGGAGTTCGACGAGCACGGGCTGATGCGTCTGCGCATCGCCAGCATCAACGACCTGGCGATCAGCGAGGCTGATCGCAAGTACCATTGGCCGTTGGGGCGTCGCCCGGACGACCATCCGACTTTGTCGGCGCTCGGGCTTTAGAGCAGTTCCAGGAAAAGTGTGAAGCGGTTTTCCGTCCGGAATTGCGTCGGCTAGAAGCCGGTTTCAGGCAAGGAGGTTTCGATGGACGCGCATGCTTTCACCAGCGATGTCGCCTTCACGCCGACCGTCAAGGCGATCCAGGCGCGCAAGGGTTCGCGCCAGTCCTACGCCCGCGTCGAGGAGCGTGGTGGCTGGCAGGCTGTCATCACGCCGGACCTTGCCGCCTTCATCGAGATGCAGACCAGCGTCTTCCTGTCGACGGCCAATGGCGATGGCCAGCCCTACATCCAGCATCGCGGCGGCCCGGCCGGCTTTCTCAAGGTGCTGGACGAAAAGACGATCGGCTTCGCGGATTTTTCCGGCAACAGGCAGTTCATCACGCAAGGCAATCTGGCGGACAATCCACGCGCCTTCCTGTTCCTGATCGATTACATGCTGCGCCAGCGCATCAAGATCTGGGGCACGGCGCGCGTCGTCGAGAACGATGCCGAGCTGATGGCGAGGCTGATGCCGCAGGATTACAAGGCACGTCCCGAGCAGATCATCCTGTTCACCGTCTCGGCCTGGGATGCCAATTGCCCGCAACACATCCCGCAGCGCTTCGAAGCGGCTGATGTGGCGGCAGCGCTTGGGGAGCGGGACAGGCGCATTCAACAGCTCGAGCAGGAGGTCAGCCGCCTGAAGGCCGTGTCGAAGGGGACAGACAAGGAATGATGATGGAACGCCGGGGGCTCAGCCGCCGGCCGCGGTCTCGGCCAGCGCAATGCCGTCCGGGGTCGGTTTCACCGGCACGATGCCGCGCGCCAGCGCCAGCAGGTATTTGGTGTATTCGGTGAACAGCACGCGCAACGCCCGCGGCTTGGTCAGCCAGCCGCCATTGTCGAGATTGGAATTGACCACTGGATAGGGTTCCAGCTTGGCGCCATGCAGCAGGCGGCCCATTTCCAGCAGGCTGCGCGGCATGTGGTAATTGTTGGTGACCAGGATCACCGTGCCATAGGCGTGGCTCTCGACCCATTTGGCGCTTTCCTCGGCATTGCCGATCGTATCCAACGCGGCACGGTCGATGTCGACGCAGCAGGAAAACAGGTTCTTGTCGCCGCCGGTGGCTGCCTGGAGCTGGCGCCGGCTGGCGGACGGATGCACGCCGCTGATCAACAGCCGCTCGCCCTTGCCGGATGCCAGCAGATCCATCGCCGCGTCAAGGCGCGACTGGCCGCCGGTCAGCACGATGATGGCATCGGCCTTGGCCGGATTGGCTGGCGTGGTGAGATGGGCGACCTTGTTGGCGAACCAGCCGAAGCCGCCGGCAAACAGGGTTGCGAAAATGAGGAGGGAGAGCGCGGATATCCGCACTGCGGTCTTTAAACGGCTAATCCCGCTATGGTCGCGCAGACGCGCAACCACCACTGGCATCTGTCCAACCGTCCCGGTCGAATCCCGCACGTCCATGGCCATATGGTTAATCCTGAAATGCGGCCTTGGGTAGGTAAAAGACGCACTTTGCGTTACGTCGTTTCTCCATCCGTGATCATCCTGCTTCGATTTCCGCCAGAGCAAGTTGCCTTTCATGCGTCGGGTTGGCGAACATCGATGTCGCTGAGATAGGCGACGACGGTGGCATGCGAGGTTGCCGCCGTCAGCGCGCCGATCACCAGCACCATGAGGACGACGCCGAGATAGCCCGCCGACCCAATGGCGAAATTGCCGAACAGGGCAGTCGCCTGGTCGGCCTGCGGCGTCGCCATATTGCGTGACGACCACCAGGAAAAGACGATGAAAACCAGCACCGCCGCAGCACCTCCGGCGGCCGCGCCCTTCATGCCGGTGACCAGGAAATGCCGGCGGAATTCGCGCGCGATGAAGGCGGCCTCGGCGCCGACGAAATGCAGCACCTCGATGATGTGGCCATTGCCGGCCATGGCGCCGCGGGTCGCGAACACCACGGTCAGCAGCGTCGCCGACAGCATCAGCGCCAGCACGGCAATGCCGATGGTCACCGTGGTGCGGGCCATGGCCACCAGCCGGTCGACCCAGGTGCGGTGATCGTCGAGCGACGCGCTCGGCAGTTTCGGCGTGATGGCGGCGCGCATGGCGGCGAAGTCGGGCGGGTTGTTCTCATCGATGGTGACGATGATCAGGCGCGGCACCGGCAGCTCGTCGATGTTGAGGCCCGAACCAAGCCATGGCTCCAGCAGCCTGGCGGTCGCATCGCGGTCGATGATCCTTGTCGACTTCACGCCGGGGAATTCGCCCGCGATCTGCGAGGCCTGGGCAAGGGCGGCCTCCATGTCGAGGCCGTCGGCCGGCTTGATCTGGATCGTCGCCTCGCGCGAGATCTGGTTCTCCCAGACCGAGGCGGTGTCGCGCACCAGCGTCACCGCGCCGAAGGTCAGGCAGGACAGGAAGGTCATGATGGCGATGACCAGGACGAGCGCCCGGCCGGCGATGTTCTGCGCCGGGACGATCGGCGCCATTCGGCGCTGGGCGCGCGGTCTTGCTTCAGCCGCCTCGGCTTCCAGCTCATGCTCTTCGAGGCGTTCGGCGGACAGATCAGTCATAGATGTCCAGCCTTCCGCCGGCCAGGATCATGCGGCGCGCATCGACCTGTTCCATCAGGCCAAGGTCATGGGTGGCGATCACCACGGCGGTGCCGAGACGATTGAGCTCGATGAAGAGCCGCAGCAGCCGCCGCGCCAGCGGCGGATCGACGTTGCCGGTCGGTTCGTCCGCGAGCAGGATCTCGGGCTGCTCGATCAGGGCGCGCGCGATGGCGGCGCGCTGCTTCTCGCCGCCCGACAGGACCGGCGGCAGCACATGCATGCGCTCGCCCAGCCCCACCCATTTCAGCAGCTCCGTGACATCGGTGCGGTAGCTTGCTTCCTCGCGCCCGCGCACGCGCAGCGGCAGCGCGACATTCTCATAGGTGGTCATGTGGTCGAGCAGGCGAAAATCCTGGAACACCACGCCGATGCGGCGCCGCAGATGCGGCAGTTCGGTGCGCGAAATGCGCGAACGGTCCTTGCCGAAAATGGTGATCAGCCCGCGCGTCGGCTTCAGCGACATGAACAGAAGCCGCAGCAACGTCGTCTTGCCGGCGCCCGAGGGTCCGCTCAGGAACTGGAAGGAGCGCTCCGGGATGTGCAGGGAGATGTCGCGGAGGATTTCCGGACCCATGCCATAGCGGAGGCCGACATTTTCGAAGCGAATCAATTTCGACGACCTGAAATTCCTGGCAGTGCTGAGCCTGCCTGTTCTGCGAAAAGACCATCGGCCGGCATGGTTAACCGGCGGTTAATTTCTGGCTTGTTTCGGCGCGTCACGAGGGCTCCGGTGGGGAAGCGTTAACCATTTTTGTTTAGGCAAAAGAAACGAAAAGCGAACACGCGCAATAACGGGGCCATGATGGCTGACGAACGAACCGCGCGCCCGGTTTCCGGCGAAATCATGACCGATCCTCCGGCAATCGTCGCGGCGGAGCGGATCGTGCGCGGCCCGGCGGCTGATATCGTCGATGCCGACTATGAAGTGATGCCGCGCTTTGTCCCCGCCGTGGAAAGCGTTTCACCGCCGCGCCTGATTGCCACGCCGTCCATCGAGGGCATGGACATGCTGCGCAAGCCGGAAGCGCCGGCGGAACGGCCGCCGGCCGCGCGCGGCGGGCCGATCTTCTGGATCGCCGGCGTCGGTGCCGCCTTGGCCGCTTTCTGGGTCTCCGGCGGACATGCGCTGGTGCGCCAGGCGCCGTTCCTGACCGGCGCGCAAGCCTCGGCGCTGACCATTTCAGGCGTCACCTCGCGTGTCGACGCCTCGGGCGCCAATCCGGTGCTGTTCGTCGATGGCGAGGCCGCCAATGACGGGGCGGGGCCCGCGACAATGCCGTCGCTCGAAATCCGCGTGACGGGCAATGATGGGCGCGTAACCCGCTATACGTTGGGGACATCCGGCCATTCGCTGGCATCGGGCGAAAGATTCGGCTTTGCCAGCCGGCTCGACGTGCCTAAGAACGGCGTAAGGACCGTTTTGGTTACTTTCGCTGAGTAGGCGATCACCGGGGAAGACGACAATGCCCATCGTACGCGACAAGGACATCGAAGTCCTGTTTTCGGCGTCGGCGATCGCGCGGCGCAATCTCGAACTCGCCAAGGAGATCGCCGGGCACGACTATCATGATCTCCTGGTGATTTCGGTGCTGAAGGGCTCGTTCATCTTCGCCGCCGACCTGATCCGCGCCATGCACGATGTCGGCCTGTCGCCGGAGGTCGAGTTCATCTTCATTTCCAGCTATGGCGCCGGCACCACCAGCGGCGAGGTGAGGGTGCTGCGCGACATCGACAATGAGGTCGCCGGCCGCGACGTGCTGCTGATCGACGACATTCTGGAATCGGGCAAGACACTGACCTTCACCCGCGACCTGATGCTGTCGCGCGGCGCGAAAAGCTGTTCCATCGCCGTGCTGCTCGACAAGCGCATGCGCCGCCAGACCGCGCTCGTCGCCGACTATGTCGGCTTCGACTGCCCCGATTATTTCGTCGTCGGTTACGGCATGGATGTCGCGCACGCCTTCCGTGAATTGCCGTTCGTGGGTGTTGTGAAAGGCGATGCGTGAGGCCACTGCCTTGCGCCGACAAGTTCTGAAAAAGGCCTTAACGGCGCCGGAAAAATTAGCCCGGTCGGAGGCTGGGCGCTTTCAGGAAAAGTCAACTTTTCGCGGCCAAATTGCCGGCCATGGCAAAGCTTTTGATCGTCGAGGACGATGAGTCCGTCCGCACCCTCGCTGCCCGCGCGCTTGAACGCGCAGGCCACGCAATCGATATCGCCGCCGACGGCGCTCAAGGCCTGGCGCTGATACGCGCCGCCCATGGTGGCTATGATCTCGTCGTCTCCGACATCCGCATGCCCGAGATGGACGGCATCGAGATGGCGATCGCTGCGGCCGCCCTTTTTCCGGCGATGAAGATCATGCTGATGACCGGTTATGCCGACCAGCGCGAGCGCGCCGAGGAGTTGAACGGCATCATCCTCGATGTCGTGCAGAAGCCGTTCACGCTGGCCGAAATCCGCTCGCGCGTCGAGCGGGCGCTGATCTGCTTCGCCTGATCAGGCCGGATCGACGGCGGCAAGCACGGGCGCCGCGCTCTTGCGCCGCCCAGTGTTGAGCGCGAGCAGACCGGCGCCGATGATCAGCGCCGCGCCGATCACGGTCGTCGACCGCGGCACCTCGGCGAAGAACAGGAAACCCCAGAGCGGCGACCACAGAATGCCGGTGTATTCGAAGGTCGCTACCCGGTTGGCCGGCGCCAGCCTGTAGCCCTGCGACAGGAGGATCATGCCGGCGGAGGCGACGAAACCGCAGGCGGCCATCTTGAGGAAATCCGGCAGCGTCGGCCATATCCAGAGCCGCACCAGGAATTCGACGCTGGGGTGGACGGCGTGACTTATGCCGGCGAGATGGAACGTGCCGGCAACCACGGCGGCGCCGATGAGATAGGCGCCGTTCTGGTAGAAGGCCATGACGGTGGACGATTCGGTATCGCCGATCTTGCGCGCCATCAGTTGCGAGAAGCCGTAGAGCGCCGCCGAGCCGAGCGACAGCAGTGCCGCCCAGTCGAACAGGCCGGCGCCGGGGCGCACCATCACGATGACGCCAAGCATGCCGATGAGCACCGTCGCCAGCGTCCGCCAGGAGACGCGTTCGCCGAGATAGGGTCCGGCCAGCGCCATGATGAACAGCGGCGCCATGAAATAGAGCGCCACCGCGTCGGCCAGCGGCAGCGCGGCGATGGCCAGATAATAGACCGTGTAGGAGGTGAACTGGATGAAGGCGCGGATTGTCAGCAAGCCGAACCGCTTCGACAGGATTGCCGACAGCCCGACATCGGCATGGACGAGAATGATCAGGATCGGCAGGGCGACGATCGACCGGATCGCCATCACCTCGGTCACCGGATAGCCGCTCGACACGGCCTTGACGAGCGGGTCCTGCAGCGAGAACACCAGCACGCCCAGGCACAGGCTCAGGATGCCGCGCACCATCCTATTCTGCATCTGCGTTCCGGCTCCTGCGCGTACGATCCGAAGCAGCCCGCCTCCAGATCAAAAAGAACCCGCCACCGTTTCGGGCAGCGGGTACGAGTGAGGACTCTTTGATTGGTCCGCGGCCGATTTCGCAGCCGCATATCCAATGGGTAAGGCAACTATCGTCCGGTGTTTGACATGTTGCAAACGAATTGGAATGATGCCTGCAATCAAATCTGCTTATGATGGATAGCATGCGTCCAACCCTCGACAGCGATCTCCTGCGCACCTTCGTCGCCATCGCCGAGACCGGCAATTTCACCCGTGCGGCTGAGCAGGCCGGGCGCACCCAGTCGGCCGTATCGATGCAGATGAAGAAGCTCGAGGAGCTGGTCGGCGACAGCCTGTTCGAGCGCGGCTCGCGCGGCGTCGCATTGACGCGGCGCGGCGGCGAACTCATCGTCAATGCCCGCCGCATCGTCTCGCTGCTCGACGAAACGGCGGCGTCGATGGCGGCAGCGCCGCTCGGCGGACCGGTGCGCATCGGCATTCCGGAGGAATATGGCCACGCCATCCTGTCGCGCGCGCTCAGCGCGTTTTCGAAACGCCACACCAAGGTCGAGGTCACCGTGCGCTACGCGCATTCGGAGGCGCAGCTGGCGGCGCTCGCCGCCGGCGAACTCGATCTTTGCGTGGTGTTCGAATGGCAGGATCCGACCGGCGGCGAAGTGCTGATGCACGACCCGACGGTCTGGGTGACGTCGACCCTGCATCACATGCACGAGGAACGACCGGTGCCGATCGCGCTCTACAACCGGGTCAGCTGGTGTAAGGACTTCGCCATCAAGTCGCTGGAGCAGCGCGGTCTTGGCTATCGCGTCGCCTATACCAGCGACACCACCGGCGGCCTGAAGCTTGCGGTCACGTCAGGGCTGGCGATCGCGCCGATCTCGCGCAGCAACATCCCGGACGGCTGCCGCGAATTGACCTCCGCCGATGGATTCGGCGACATCGATTCCTCCAATGTGGTGATGCATCGCAACCCGAACGCGTCGGGCGAGGCGATCGACGGCATGCAGGAGGCGATCCGCGAGGCATTCGTTAACCGGTTAGCTCAGTCCTTCACATCCTCATAGAAGGTCAGGCGGTTGCCGAACGGATCGTCGACCGTGACCTCTTTCGTCTTCCAGGGCGTCTCCTCCAACCCCGGCCTGGCGAAGCGGTACTTTCTTTCGGTCAATTCGTGGTTGAGCCCCGCAATGTCGGTCGTCTCGATCCGGATGTGAGAGCCCGGCGTGCCGTCGCCATGATGTTCGCTCAGATGCAAAACGCAGCCGTCGCGAGAAACGCCTGTGTAGAGCGGCGCGTTGTCATCATAGCGGTGTTCGAACCGCACTTCGAAACCGAGAAACCCCACGTAGAATTCATGCGCCTTGGCAACGTCGAAGATGCGCAGAATGGGCGTGACGGTACCGAGCTTCGGCATGGTGTTGCAACCGTTCGAGGGGGGCGGGCGGGGTGTGGGGGCGGTCCCTATTTCAGCTCGAGCAGCCGTTCGAGATAGCTGCGCTCGATATCGGGGCTGAGCGCGTTGCCGAGCCGCTTGCGGATCGCTTCCAGGATCTGGCGGGCGCGCTGGACGTCGATCTCGTCGGGGACCTTCACCGAATCGCCGAAATCGGGACCCTGGCTGGCGCGCGGCCGGCCGAGCGGGTCGCGGTCGGCATTCTGCTGACGCCCGCCTTCCTGGCTGCCGCCCTGGTCGCCCTGCATGGCCTGCATCTGCTTCATCATGTCCTTGGCGCCCTTGCGCAGCGCCTCGAGTGCCCGGCCCTGGTGGCCGACGGCCTCGTCGCCCTGGCCCTCGCCAAGCGCCTGCTCGGCGCTGCCCATCGACTTGCCGGCCTCGCCAAATCCTTCATTGGGCTCCATGCCCATGCCTTCGAGGTTCTTCTTCAACTGCTCGAGATCGCTCTTCAGCTGGCCCTGGCCTTCCTGCAACTGCTTCAGTGCATCGGCGAATTCCTGCGGCGTCATCGGCTTTTGCCTGGCCAGCGGATCGCGGTCCTCGCCGGCGCCTGGCTTGTCCTGGTCCTCGCCACCGCCCTGGCCAAGCTGCTCATCGCGGTTCTGCCCGCGCTGGCGCTCGCCACGCTGCATCTGGTCCATGCGGAAAGTGTCGTTCATCATCTCCTGCTGGCGTCGCAGGATCTCGCCAAGCTTGTCCATCTGCTGGCGCATCTGGCTGTCCTGCTCGCCGCCCTGCTGCTGGCGGCCGGCCTGGAGATTGTTCATCATGTCCTGCAACTGCGACAGCAATTGCTGCGCCTTGTCGCGGTCGCCCGACTTCGCCAGGTTCTCGATCTGGTCCATCATCCGGTCGATGTCGCTCTGGCGCAGTTCCTGGCCGTTCTGCTGCATTTGCGGCGCATTCGGGTTCTGCTTGGCGCGTTCGGCGAATTCCTGCAGGAACTGGTTCATCGCCTCGCGCAGTTCCTTCATCGCCTTCTCGATTTCGGCATCGCTGGCGCCGTTCTTGATGGCGTCCTGCAGCGCCTGCTGCGCCTGGCGCAACCGCTTCTCGGCGGCCGAGAGGTTGCCCTCCTCGATGCCGAGCGCGATTTCCCAGAGATAGGCGACCTCGCCGCGCAGCTGATCGTCGTTGCCGGCCAGTTTCAGCCGGCTGCGCGCGCTCATGATGGCAAGGTAGTGGGACATGTTGTCGAACGTGTCCTCCGGCCGCAGCGTGATGGCGTCGATCAGGTCGAGCACGTGCGGCTTGGCATTGGCGTCGAGGGCCAGCAGGCGGCGCTGTTCGATTACAGCCCGCGCCAGCGGGTTGGAGAAAGGCCGCTCCGGCATCACCAGCGTCCTGGTCTCGCTCGACGCGGTGTGGCCGGCGTCGTCGGTGGCGACCAGCGTCAGCTTGATGCTGCTGCCGGCCCAGACATGCTCGGTCAAGTCCTTGGTGGTCTTGGCGGCATTGGACTTGCCGCCGCGGCGCGGCAGCGCCAACGGCATTTCGGGCGGGCCGTAGAGCGGATGCGCGCCCGGCGCCTGCGGGTCGACCAGCGCGAAGACCGCCTTGGCGGTGGCGGCGCCATAGTCGTCGTCGATCTGGTAGTTGAGTTCGAAAGCGCCGTTGGCGGCGCGCTTGGGCTCGCCGACGAAGCGGATCTGTGGCGGTTTGTCCTCGATCACGGCGAAGGCCCAGCGGCCGAGCTGATCCTCGCCCGATTTCAGCGTCAGCGTGCCGTCGCCGGTCAGCTTGCCGATGAACTGGCGCACCTTCGACGGGGATGCGGGGGTCGGCGCCGCCGGGCTCGCGGCTGACTTGGCGCTGGCCGCCTGTGGTCCGGCGGGGTCGATGGTGCGCGCATTGCCATCCTTGTCGGCATAGGCGAGCGTTTCCTCGCCCGAGCCTCCGGTGACGCGCAAGGAGACGTCGCTGCCCTCGGGCACATGAAACGTCGGCGTTGCCTGGTTGGCGTCGGCGGTCAGGAAGATCGGCGGCTTGCCGGTATAAGCAGGCGGCGTTACCCAGGCATCGATGCGTGGCGGCACGGCATCGTGCGCGCCGTGGGTGCTGAAGCCGTCGGCTATCCTGCCGCCTGTCGGCCCGAAGGAGAAGGCAAAGGCGGTGACGAGCAGCAGCGCGGCCACGGCGCGCAGCCCCCAAGGATCGCGCTCCGGCACGCGGGTGCGCGGCAGGTCGGCGCCAAGGCTGTCGAGCCTGGCGGCCATGCGCTTCTGGTGTTCACGCCACAGCGCCTGCGAGAAGCTGCTTTCGCGGCCGCTTGGCCGGTCGGCCTGCACCAGCACCGGGCTGTGCAGCAATTCGTTGGCGGCCTCGATGCGGTGGTCGACCTCGGCGGCGCCGGGCAGGCGGAAGAAACGCAGCGGATAGAGCGCCGCCAGCCCTGCCAGGCCGAATGCGGCGACAAGGCCGATGCGCGCGATATCCGGCAACCGTGAGAAAACGCCGAACCAGGAGATGCTCAGGAACAGGGTGGCGATAAGGATCAGCGGCAGCAGCAGCGGCCAGCCGCGCTCGACCATCATCGAGACCCGCGTCGCCAGCCGGCTGAGTGCAAGGCGCCCGGCGAGACCGCGATCGCTAGAGGTGGGTCGTTGCGTCATCGGCCCTTCCTGGAATCAGGCGGGATAGCCCGATCCTCACGACTCGAAGAATACCAGCAAACACGGCAAAGGCGAGGCGTTCTCAGAAAATGTGAACCCGGCCGAAATAGTTGCAATCAGAAATTGGCGGGGTTTGCGTTGGCGCCACAGACCAGCACGGCGACGCGTTCGCCCGGTGCCGGCGTGTAGCGGCCGGACAGGATCGCGGCGAAGGCGGCCGCCCCACCCGGCTCGGAGATGATGCGCACCCGATGCCACAGCGCCTTCTGCGCGGCGATGATGTCGTCATCACTGACCAGGATGGAGCGCTCGACGAAGGCCTCGGCGATCGGGAACATCATTTCGCCGACGCGCTTCGGCGCCAGCGAATCGGCGGCGATGCCTTCCGCCGGCGCGTCGACGGGATGGCCGGCCTCGAAGGCGCGATGAAGCGTCGGCGCGCCCTCGGGCTCGATGGCGATGATGCGGATGCGGCCGGCATACCAGGCGGCGATGCCGCCGATCAGGCCGCCACCGCCGACGGCGACCAGCAGCGTGTCGATCTCGGGCAGGTCGTTCTCGATCTCGAGCCCAAGCGTGCCCTGTCCGACCAACGTTTCCTCCTGGTTGAAGGCATGGATCTGCAAGGCGCCGGTCTCCTGCGCGAAACGTTCGCTGGCGGCCAGCGCCTCGGCATAGCGGGCACCACCAACCACCAGGTCGGCGCCATAGGAACGAATGCGGTCCAGCTTAGCCTGCGGGCTCACTTCGGGAACGAAGATGGTCGCCTTGTGGCCGAGCCGCATGGCGGCATAGGCGACGGCAGCGCCATGGTTGCCGCCCGAGGCGGCGACGACGCCGGCCTTGGGAACCGGCCTTTCCAAAAGATTGGTGAAGGCGCCGCGCGCCTTGAACGAACCGGAATGCTGCAGGCATTCGAGCTTGAGGTCTACCGCCAGCGGCGGCCGGTCGAAGTCGGCCATGTCGACGCGCAGCACCGGCGTGTGCCTGATATAGGGCCGGATGCGCGGTTCCATCGCGGCAATGCGCTCGCGTGTAACGGGGTTGCCCTGCGCCATGGCGATCTCCTTGGGATTGACAGCAATTAGTAACTTGGCAAAATGACTAAATGCAAGAGGTTGATGTCTTCAAGGCGATCGCCAACGAACGCAGGCTGCAGATCCTCAACTGGCTGAAGGATCCGCGCGCGCATTTCCCGGCTCAGGCCGACGGCGATCTGATCGAGGACGGCGTTTGCGCGCTGCTGATCGCCGAAAAGCTCGGTATCACGCAGGCGACGCTCTCCGAGCATATGCGCGTGCTCACCCAGGCCGGCCTGCTGCGGCCCAAGCGCATCAAGCAATGGACGTTCTACCGCCGTGACGAAGACAGGATCGCCGAGACAAGGACGCTCCTGCAGAACCGGCTGTAGCGCTGCCGGCTGTGGCTTCTATGCCAGCCAGTCAGGCACCGAATCCAGCCCGATCAAATCGTCATAGGTCAGGCGCGGGCGCACGATGTGGAACCGGTCGCCGTCGACCAGCACCTCCGGCACCAGCAGGCGGGTGTTATAGGTGCCTGCCTGCACCGCGCCATAGGCACCGGCGGTGGAAACGGCAATGAGATCGCCGGCCTTCAGCCCGGGCAGGTCACGGTCGAGGCCGAGATAGTCACCGGTCTCGCAGACCTGGCCGACCACGTCGACCATCATGCGCGGCGTGTCGGCCGGCGGCTGCACGACCGGCCTGATGTCGTGGAAGGCGTCGTAAAGCGTTGGCCGGATCAGATCGTTCATGGCGGCGTCGACGACCAGAAAATTCTTGGCGTCGCCTTCCTTCACGAAGATCACTTCCGAAACGAGGATGCCGGCATTGCCAACGATCAGCCGGCCCGGCTCGAACATCACCTTCAGACCGAGCTTGGTGACATGCTTCCTGACGATCTGGGCATAGGCGTCGGGCAAGGGCGGTGGGTTGTTGTCGACACGGTAAGGGATGCCGAGGCCACCGCCGACATCGACATGCTCGATGGCGTGGCCATCGGCGCGCAGTGCGCCGACCAGATCGACCAAAAGGGCGAAGGCGTCGTCGAAGGGCTGCAACTCGGTGATCTGGCTGCCGATATGGGTGTCGATGCCGGTGACCTTGATACCCGGAAGCGTCGCCGCACGGGCATAGACCTGCCGCGCGCGCTGCCAGGCGATGCCGAACTTGTTCTCGGCCTTGCCGGTGGAAATCTTCTTGTGCGTCTTGGCGTCGACATCGGGATTGATGCGCAGCGAGACCGGCGCCACCTTGCCGAGTGCCGTGGCTCGCGCCGACAACAGTTCAAGTTCAGGCTCCGATTCAACGTTGAAGCAAAGGATGCCGGCTTCGAGCGCAAGGTCCATTTCGCGCGCGGTCTTGCCGACGCCGGAAAACAGGATCTTGCTTGCCGGGATGCCGGCCGCCAGCGCCCGGCGCAGCTCGCCTTCCGAGACCACGTCAGCACCGGCGCCGAGCCTGGCAAGGGTGCGCAGTACGGCCTGGTTGGAGTTGGCCTTCATGGCGTAGCAGACCAGTGCGTCGAGGCCGGCAAAAGCCTGGGCAAAGACGCGGTAGTGCCTGGTCAGCGTGGCCGTCGAATAGCAGTAGAACGGCGTGCCGACCTGAGCGGCGATATCAGGGATTGCCACGTCCTCGGCATGCAGCACGCCGTCGCGGTAGTCGAAATGGTTCACGAGAGTGATTCCGGAAGTTGGAGCACGATAAGATCGGGCTTGGAAGCCAAACCCGGCCTGATCGGTTCTAGATCAGCGGGTCGAGGATGAACTTCTTGTCCTTGACTGGTTTTTCCGGCTCCGGCGGCAGCGGCTGCTTGGCCTTCTCGGCATCCTTGCGCGCCTGGACGGCCGCCTCATAGGGCGTGTCGAGACCGGCCTTGCGGCCGCAGGCGGTCACGGCGGCCATCGCCGCCAGCAGCGTCAGCGTCACCAAAATCCTGCTTCCGGTCATCGATCCATCCGTCCGAAACGTTTTGTCAGCCGCCGCTTTTAGCCGAGTTCTCGGCGCATTGCACCCCGGATATTGCCGGTTGCAATATCCGGGATATTGCCGTCGCATATCGGGCTTCAGGCTTTGACCAGCCGCTTTTTCCAATAGCGGATCTGCTTCCTCACTTCCGACGGCGCGGTGCCGCCGAAACTGGTGCGGCTCTTGACCGAATTCTGCACCGCCAGCACCGAGAAGATATCCGATGTGATGCCGGGATTGATCGACTGCAGATCCACCAGCGAAAGCTTTTCCAGGCTTACCTTCTTCTCCTCGGCCAGCGCCACCGCACGGCCGGTGACGTGATGCGCCTCACGGAACGGCAGGCCCAGCGTGCGCACCAGCCAGTCGGCGAGGTCGGTCGCGGTCGCGTGGCCGGAGCCGGCGGCCCTCTTCATCGCGGCCGCGTTGATAGTCATGTCGGAGACCATGCCGGTCATCGCCGCCAGCATCAGGTCGAGCGTCTCGGCGGCGTCGAAGACCGATTCCTTGTCTTCTTGCATGTCCTTGCCATAGGTCAAAGGCATGCCCTTCATCACCGTCAGCAGGCCGACCAGATGGCCGTTGACGCGGCCGGTCTTGCCGCGCACCAGTTCGGCGGCGTCGGGGTTCTTCTTCTGCGGCATGATCGAGGAGCCGGTGGAAAACGAGTCCGACAGCCTGATGAAGCCGAATTGCGGCGTCGACCAGATGATGATCTCCTCGGCCAGCCGCGAAAGATGCGTGGCGCAGACCGCCGCCATGGCGAGGAAGTCCAGCGCGAAGTCGCGATCGGAAACGCTGTCCAGCGAATTGCGCATCGGCTCGCGGAAACCCAGCGCCTTGGCGGTTCTGTGGCGGTCGATCGGGAAGCTGGTGCCGGCAAGGGCGGCGGCACCGAGCGGGCTCTCGTCCATGCGTTCGATCGCATCGCGCACGCGCGACAGGTCGCGTGCAAACATCTCGACATAGGCCATGCAGTGGTGGCCGAAGGTCACCGGCTGCGCCGCCTGCATATGGGTGAAGCCCGGCATCACGGTCGCCGCGTGCTCCCCGGCCCGCTCCAGCAGCGCTGCGATCAGGCCCTTCAGCGCCCCGGCGACGCGGAAGCACTCGTCCTTGACCCAGAGCCTCAGATCCACCGCCACCTGGTCGTTGCGTGAGCGCGCGGTGTGCAGGCGGCCGGCGGCCGGGCCGATCAGGTCGGCGAGACGGGCCTCGACATTCATGTGGATGTCTTCGAGCTTCGTCGAAAACTCGAAGCGGCCGGCCTCGATCTCTTTCAGGATCGTGTTCAGCCCGTGAGCGATTTTTTCTTGATCGGCCGCCGAAATAATGCCCGTTTGCGCCAGCATCTCGCTGTGGGCGATCGAGCCGCGTATGTCCTGTGCGTAGAGTTTGCGGTCGAACGAGATCGACGCGTTGATCGCTTCCATGATCGCGGCCGGACCCGAGGCAAATCGTCCGCCCCACATCTGGTTGCTGGTCTTCTTGTCGCTCATCGCTATAAAACCCGTGCTTCGGAGCAGTTTTGAGAAAATGGCAGACGGAAACAGATTTTTCCCGGCCCCGCGCCTGATCCTCGCCGCTTTGGTGGCGGGAGCGCTG
Organism: Mesorhizobium sp. WSM4310; assembly: GCF_007003935.1. Taxonomy (NCBI): domain Bacteria; kingdom Pseudomonadati; phylum Pseudomonadota; class Alphaproteobacteria; order Hyphomicrobiales; family Phyllobacteriaceae; genus Mesorhizobium; species Mesorhizobium sp. WSM4310. The sequence goes on along the minus strand of NZ_VFTA01000009.1, from coordinate 49,694 downwards.
GCCGGCGCGGTCGCGGTATATGTCAGCGAGAGCCGGTCTGGCAACAATGCACCGGCCCAGGTGGCGGTCGGCGGCAGCAAGGATGACGTCGCCTGCGCCGCCAAGAGCGACCGCGCCAAGAAGATCGCGGCCGCCGCCACCGGCCAGGTCGCGGCCCTGTTGCCCGCCGATCCGCCGCAGTCGATGAAAAGCCTCGCCTTCAATGGTCCGGACGGCAAGCCGATGACGATCGCCGACCATGCCGGCAAGACGGTGCTGCTCAACCTCTGGGCGACATGGTGCGCGCCTTGCCGTGCCGAAATGCCGGCGCTCGATGCGCTGCAGAAGGAGAAGGGCAGCGACAGCTTTCAGGTGGTCGCCGTCAATGTCGATGCCGGCGACGATGTGAAGCCGAAGAAATTCCTCAAGGAAACAGGCGTCGAAGCGCTGGGCTATTACCGGGATTCGACGGTGGCCCTGTTCAACGACCTCAAGGCACGCGGCCTGGCGCTCGGCCTTCCCGCCACCATGCTGATCGACGGCGAAGGCTGCCTGATCGCGCATATGAACGGCCCGGCTGAATGGTCGGGGCCTGACGCCAGGCGGCTGATCGACACGGCGCTCGGATCGTGAGCGATCAAGCCGAGCGCACGCTTGGCTTGAGCAATACGAGACTGCCATCCCGATGGTCGGTGCGCGCCGGAGTGCGCTTGCCGTGGCCGGTCAGGTCGTCGAATGCCTCGATCGGCGCCGGTTTGCCGAGATAGTAGCCCTGGCGTGCTTCCCCGGCGCATTTACGCCTGCTGCCGCACCTGGATATCATTGTCCCCTTAGCCGGATAATCATGGCGGCCGATGTGGTCTTTACGTCTTCGACAGTCGCCCTAGCTACCTAAAACGCCGGTGCGTTTTAATGCCGGCCAAAGCCGCCGAGGGAGAGGAACGGGCAGCTGTGCAAAGGCCGGGGAGCCACAACAGAACTGTCACATACCTTCTCTAAGAGAGCGGGCAAGGACTTGCGCAAGACCCTTGTCACCAGCCACTCAAGAGGGAAAAACCATGACCATGATCAAGCGGGGCTTTGCTGCCCTTGCCGCTGGTGCGCTCAGCACCGCGCTGGCAATGCCTGCCTCTGCGGAACCGGTAAAATTCGACTTCTGGTTCGGCCTTTCGGGCGACCTTGCCCGTGTCGTCGACACGCTGTGCAAGAACTTCAACGCCTCGCAGAAGGACTACGAAGTCGTCTGCACCAGCCAGGGCAATTATGACGCCACGCTGCAGAACACCATCGCGGCCTTCCGCGCCGGCAAGCAGCCGGCCGTCGTCCAGGTCTACGATGTCGGCACCGCCACCATGATGCTGTCGGGCGCCTACAAGCCCGCCGACAAGCTGATGGAAGAAAACGGCTACAAGATCGACTATGCCGACTATTTCCCAGGCATCGCGCGCTACTACGCCACGTCGAAGGGCGAGATGCTGTCCTTCCCGTTCAATTCCTCGACCCCGCTGATGTACTGGAACAAGGACGCCTTCGCCAAGATCGGCAAGACCGAAGCACCCAAGACCTGGGAAGATGTCGGCGCCGACCTCAAGGCGTTGAAGGACGCCGGCTACGAGTGCCCGATGGCGATCAACATCTCTGCCAATGAAAGCTGGCAGCTGATGGAGCAGTTCTCGGCGCTCCACAACCAGCCGATCGCCACCAAGAACAATGGTTATGACGGTCTCGACGCGCGTCTGGAAGTCAACAAGACCAAGTTCGTCCAGTACGTCACCGATCTCAAGAAGTGGTATGACGCCGGCCTGATCAAGATCAAGTCCAAGGATCTCGGCCAGGATATGGTCCAGGCCTTCGCCTCGGGTACCTGCCAAGTCATCCTGACCTCGGTCGGCGACCACGGCACGGTCGGCAGGACCCAGAAGGAAGGCATGAAGTGGGATGTCGCCGAATTGCCGGTCTATGCCGGCACCGAGCGCAAGAATTCGCTCGTCGGCGGCGCTTCGCTGTGGGTGCTCTCCGGCAAGTCGGACGCCGAGTACAAGGGCGCTGCCGCCTTCCTGAACTTCATCCACGACCCCAAGACCGCGCTGTTCTGGTCGACCAACACCGGCTACATCCCGGTGACCAAGTCTGGCTTCGACTACATGAAGGGCCAGGGCTTCTACGACAAGGCGCCCTACAAGGGCCGTGAAGTCGCCATCGCCAGCCTGACGGCGTCCGAGCCGACCGAAATCACCCGCGGCATCCGGCTGGGCAACTTCACCCAGATCCGCGCCGAGTTCGGCACGCAGATGCAGGCGATCTTCGCCAACAAGGTCAGCGTCCAGGAAGGCCTCGACACTCTGGTCAAGAACGGCGACGCCATCCTCGAACGCTTCCAGCAGACCTATCCGGGCAAGACCCTGCCCTGACCTCCGATTGCGGAACGGCCGTCCGTCGAGATTCGACGGGCGGCCATTTCATATCTAGTCTTGCCCAAGAAGCGGGCTGACGGTTCAACGGCATCGGCGGATCGATGGAAAAACGCGTCACTTTCGGCAAATGGACGATCGGCATCCTTTTCGCGGTGCCGCAGCTCCTCCTGATCTTCACGTTCTTCTACTGGCCGGCCGGCCAGGCCGTGTACTGGTCGCTGACGCTGCAACAGCCCTGGGGCGGCGGCAACATCTGGGTCGGGCTCGACAATTTCCGCTCGATCCTGTCCAACGCCGACTACTGGAACTCGATCACCGCCAGCCTTGTCTTCGCCGGCATCAGTACCGGTCTCGCAATGTTCATCGCGCTTGTGCTCGCCGCCTTGACCGACCGGCAGCTGGCCGGCTCGCGTCTCTATCGCGTGGTGCTGATCTGGCCCTACGGCATCGCCGCGCCCGCGCTGGCGATGGCGTTCCGCTTCATCCTGGCGCCGGAGGCTGGCTTCATGGCCGTGGTCAACCGGGTCTGGCCCGGCTTCTGGGATCCCGGCCTCGACGGCGCCGACGCCATGGCCTCGATCATCGTCGCCTTCTCGTGGAAATATGTCGGCTACAACTTCATCTTCTTCCTGGCGGCGTTCCAGGCCATCCCGCGTTCGCTGATCGAGGCCGCGGCGATGGACGGTTCCGGTGTCATCAGGCGTTTCTGGGACGTGCAGTTTCCGCTGATCACGCCGACCATCTTCTTCCTGCTGGTCATCAACATCACCGAGAGTTTTCAGGACTCCTTCGGCATCGTCGACATCATGACCGCTGGCGGTCCGGCGAACGCGACCAATCTGATGGTCTACAAGATCTATTCCGACGGCTTCAAAGGCCTCGATTATTCAGGTGCCGCCGCGCAGAGCATCATCCTGATGCTGCTCATCATCGTGCTCACCATCTTCCAGTTCCGCTTCATCGAGCGGCGCGTGCACTACAGGTGAGATGGATATGGTCGAGCGCACCCCGTTCCTCAATTTCTTCACGCATCTGATCCTGTTCATCGGCTTCATCTTTTGCATTGCGCCGTTCGTGGTCGTGGTGATCGCGGCGTCGCACAACCTCAAGGATGTCAACGATGTGCCGATGTCGCTGCTGCCGGGCAGCGACTTCTGGGTCAACATCAAGACCGCCTGGACGACCGCCGATCTCGGTCCCAAGCTGCTCAACAGCTTCATCATGGCGACCGGCGTCGCCGCCGGCAAAGTGATCGTCTCGGCGCTCACCGCCTTCTCGATCGTCTACTTCCGCTATCCCGGCCGCATGCTGATCTTCTGGCTGATTTTCATCACACTGATGCTGCCGCTCGAAGTGCGCATCGTGCCGACCTACGCCGTGGTCGCCAACGTGCTCGAGCCGTACCAGGCGATCCTGGACCTGACCGGCATTTCCTGGCTGATCGAAAAAGTCTCGGGCGTGCAGGTCCAGCTCAGCCTCGGACTGCTCAATTCCTACAGCGGCCTGATACTGCCGCTGGTTGCCACTGCGACCGGCACCTTCCTCTACCGGCAGTTCTTCCTGACCGTGCCGGACGAACTGACCGAGGCCGCGCGCATGGACGGCGCGGGCGCGCTGCGCTTCTTCATCGATATCTTGCTGCCGCTGTCGCGCAACAACATGGCGGCGCTCGGCACCATCATGTTCCTGTGGGCCTGGAACCAGTATCTGTGGCCGCTGCTCATCACCACCGATCAGTCGCATGCGATGGCGGTGACCGAGCTCAAACAACTGATCCCCAATGTCGGCGGCATTCCGGAATGGCACATCGCCATGGCCGGCACGCTGATCGTCATGTTGCCGCCGCTGATCGTCGTGGTGCTGATGCAGCGCTGGTTCGTGCGCGGCCTGATCGCCACCGAGAAATAAGGAGACAAAAATGGCCTCCATCACAATACGCGGCGTCAAGAAGAACTACGCCAAGACGCAGGTCGTGCACGGCGTCGACCTCGACTTCGCCTCAGGCGAATTCGTCGTCATCCTGGGACCTTCCGGCTGCGGCAAGTCCACGCTGCTCAGGATGATCGCCGGGCTGGAGGAGATTTCCGCCGGCGAGATCGCGATTGACGGCACGGTGGTCAACAGGCTGGAACCGCGCGAGCGCGGCTGCGCCATGGTGTTCCAGAATTACGCGCTCTATCCGCACATGAGTGTTTCGCAGAACATCGGCTATTCGCTCAAGGTCGCCGGCGTTCCCTCGGCCGAGCGCCAGCAGCGCATCCAGGCGGTCGCCCGCACACTGGAGCTCGAACATCTGCTCGACCGCAAGCCGATGGCGCTTTCCGGCGGCCAAAGGCAGCGCGTCGCCATGGGCCGCGCCATGATCCGCGAGCCGAAGGTGTTCCTGTTCGACGAGCCGCTGTCCAATCTCGATGCCAAGCTGCGCGTGCAGATGCGCTCGGAAATCCGCAAGCTGCATCGCCGGCTGAACGCCACCTCCGTCTTCGTCACCCACGATCAGGTCGAGGCGATGACGCTGGCCGACCGGCTGGTGGTGATGAATGGCGGACGCGTCGAGCAGGTCGGCACGCCGGGCGAAATCTATACCCGTCCGGCCAGCCGCTTCGTCGCCACCTTCGTCGGCGCGCCGGCCATGAACATTCTGGAAGGCACGGTCGAGCTCGACGGGCTGTCGCTGCTTGGCGGCAGCCGGCGCCTGGCCATGGCACGCACCGGCCTGCCAGTCGGCACCAAGGTCGCGATGGGCATCCGGCCCGAGGCCGTCCGGCTGGTGGCGCCCGGCACGGCCGGCGCGCTCAACGCCACCGTCGATCTGGTCGAGGAACTGGGGGCGGGGCGGGTCATCTATGTCGATCTCGACGGCGCACCGTTTTCGGTGATGACGTCGGAGGCGGTCCACCCCGAGCCCGGCAGCCAGGTCGGCCTGAAGATTTCGCCTGAAGACATGCATTTCTTCTCGTCGGAGACGGGAGCCCGCCTCGATGTCTTCAAGGCGTCCGTACCCGAGCCGGCGCTCTGAAAGCGTGATGAAAATCATCCAGGTCACCGATGTGCATCTTGGCCGGCAAGGCGAGCGCCGCTATGGCGCGGACCTGCATCAAAGGCTGGCGTTCTGCATCGCGCATATCAATGCGCATCACGCCGACGCCGCCCTTTGCGTCTTCACCGGCGACCTGACCGAGAGCGGCGCGCCGGAGAGTTACGCGGATCTGCGGGCTGCCCTGAACACGCTGTCGGTGCCGTATAGGCTTCTGCCCGGCAACCATGACCGGCGGGCCAATCTCGTCGCGGCGTTCCCGGAAAATCCGGTCGACGAGAATGGCTTCGTGCAGTCGGTCCATGACACCGGCAACGAAGTGCTGCTGTTCCTCGACTGCCTGGCGGAAGGGCGCATCGGAGGCGAATTGTGCGACAAGCGGCTTGCCTGGCTCGAAGCCCGCCTGAACCGATCAGCCGGCAGGCCCGCCTACATCTTCCTGCACCATCCGCCGGTCGCGCTCGGCCTGCCGCAGCTCGATCCGCTGGCGCTCGAGCAGCCCGAGCGGTTGCTCGGCCTGCTGAAGCGCCATGGCGATGTCCGCCACATCTTCTTCGGTCATGTCCATCGCGACATCGCTGGCACCGTCGCCGGAATTCCGTTCTCGGCGCAGCGCGGCCTGCACGCAAGGTTCGAACTTGCGCTTGACCGGTCGAGCGAAATTGTCGAGCAGGCGCCGCCCGCCTACGCCGTCATCCTTGTCGACAGCGCCAACGAGAGGGTTGTCGTGCATGGCTGTGATTTTCTCGAGCGCTGGCCGATCTATTCAGCCGAAACCGGCGAACGCATCACGGCATGAACCGCGCGCCGGGCGCCGGCCTTCGGTCGCCTAATGCATGTCGCCCAAAAGTGACCTCGGTTTTGGGAGAAACGACATGCATAAAGCAGAGACCTAAAGCGCGTCGCATGAATCCATTTCAACGCGACGCGCTTTAGACGAACACATGCGCCTTTCCCGACACGGTGAGCCGGACGATCTCACCGACCGTCGGTGCGTCCATGCCGGATTTGCGCAGGATCAGCGGCGTGTTGCCGATGGCGGCGGCGTCCGGGGGATCGGCATTGTTCAGGAGCCGCACCGCGATCATGCATGTCGAGCCGGCGAATTCCGATTCCGTCACTTCGCCGAACAGCATGTCTGGGGTGCCCGACATGCCTTCGCGCGACGTGCGTTTCAGCCCGATCTGCTCCGGCCGCAGCATGATGCGGGCGACATCGCGGCTGTCATTGGTATCGACGGCGATGCGGCCGAGCGGCGAGTTGGCGAAGCCGCCCGAAATGCTCGCCGGCAGGATGATGGCGTCGCCGAGGAATTCGGCGATCATCCTGTCCTTCGGCTTGAGGTAGAGATCGCGAGGCGTGCCGACCTGCGAGAATTTTCCATCGCGCATCACCGCCACCTGGGCAGCGAAGGACAGTGCTTCGGCCTGGTCGTGTGTCACCAGGATGGTGGTGATGCCGGCCGCCTCCAGAAGTTCGGCCACGGCCTTGCGCATCGAGGCGCGCAAGCCGGTGTCGAGCGCCGAGAACGGCTCGTCGAGCAGCATCAGCCGCGGCTTCATCGCCATGGCGCGGGCGAGCGCCACGCGCTGCTGCTGGCCGCCGGAAAGCTCGTGTGGGCGGCGCTTGAGGATCGCCTTGTCGAGCCCGACGATGTAGGCCAACTCGACGATGCGCTCGGCGCGTTTGTCATCGCCGCGGCCCATGCCGAAACCGATATTGTCGCCGATGGTCAGATGCGGGAACAGGGCGCCGTCCTGCGCCACCACGCCGATGCCGCGGCGATGCGCCGGGACGGCGGCGCTGCCATTGGCCAGCACCTCGCCACCGAGCACGATGCGGCCCTGGTCCGGTGCCTCGAAGCCGGCGATCAGGCGCAGCAAGGTGGTCTTGCCGCAGCCGGAGGGACCGACGATCGCGGTCCGGCTGCCGCTGGCGACATCGAGGTCGACACCGGCCAATGCGGCGACCGGGCCGTAATGCTTGTGCAGGCCGCGGATTTCGAGAAAGCTCATCGTCCGGCCATCCGTTTCGACTGGACATAGAGCAGCCAGGTCAGGGGCAGCGACATCGCCACCATGATGAAGGCGTAGGGGGCCGCCGAGGCGTAGTCGATCTCGCTGCTGTAGGACCAGAATGCCATCGCCAGCGTGCGGGTGCCGTTCGGTGCCAGCATCTGGGTCGCGGTCAGTTCGTTCATGATGCCGAGCGCCACCAGCGCCATGCCGGCCGCGGCACCAGGGGCCGACAGGCGGATGGTGGTCGACCACAGCGCGTTGAGTGGACGCCTGCCGAGGCTGGACGCGGCGCGCTCGAGCTCGACCGGTGCCTGGGCGATCGAGGCGCGCAGGCTGACCAGGGCGCGCGGCAGGAACATGAGGGCATAGGCGACCAGGATGGTGAACAGAGTCTGATAGAGCGGAAGCGCGGTCCGCACGGTGATGGTGACCAGCGCCAGCGCAATGACGACACCCGGTAGCGATCCGACGATGTAGTTGCAACCTTCCAGCAGGCGCTGCAGCGGCCCTGGGGCGCGGATCGAGATCCAGGCCATCGGCATGGCAGCGACAGTGGCAAGCAGTGCCCCGGCAAGCGACAGGAACAGCGTCTGGCCGAGCGCCAGGCCAATCTCGTCGAGACGCCAGACCTCGGCGCCGCCGGCGATGAGCCAGCGGCCGATGGTCACGAACGGCACGCCGAGCGCCAGCAGCGTGGTGGCGACCAGCAAGAGCAGGCTCGGCATGGTGGCGCGGCCGAGGTTCGTGCGCTGCTGGGAACGCGCCGCGCCGGCGCCGACACGGGCATAACGCTCCTCGCCGCGCACCAGCACTTCGAGGCCCAGAAGCACGAAGCAGCAGGTCACCAGCACGCCGGCCAGCATGTTGGCGGCCGGTCCGTTGAAGGTCGATTGAAACTGGTCGACGATCGCCGTGGTGAAGGTGTCGAAGCGGATGAAGACATAGAGGCCGTATTCGGCCAGCAGATGCAGTCCGACCAGCAGCGAGCCGCCGCAGATGGCGAGCCTGAGCTGCGGCATCACGACACGCCAGAAGACGCGCGATGGCCCAAGGCCAAGGGCGGCTGCCGCGTCCTCCAGGGCCGGATCGAGACGGCGCAGCGCTGCCGATATGGGCAGATAGAGGAAGGGAAAATAGGCGATCACGGACACCAGCACGCCGGCCCACAGGCCATGCAGGACGGGCACCATGGTGATCCAGGCATAGGAGTGCACGAAAGCGGGGATGGCGAGCGGCGCCACGCACAGCCAGGCCCACAGCCTGGCGCCGGGCAGGTCGCTGCGCTCGGTCAGCCAGGCCAGCGCGACAGACAGTATGATGGCGATCGGCACGGTCAGCAGCACCAGCAGCGTGGTGTTGACCAGCAGTTCCCCGACGCGCGGCCTGAAGACCAGCGCCGACACGGTCTCCCAGCCGGTCTGCACCGCGATCCAGACGATGAAGGCAAGCGGCAAAAGGGCGAACAGCGCGACGAAGACGGCGGCGGAGACAAGCCAGCGTGCCGCCCGCCGATGCGGCATTCGGCGCATCTTCGACGGCAAGCCGGCGCGCCCGAGATCGACGGCGGACTGCATCAGCTCGGACGCCCGACGGTTGCGGCGGCGTGCCGGCAATCGAGGGACCACGGTCGGAGGTCAGGAACGCAGCGTGTCGTCATCGACGAATGCCATCTCGAAAACAAAACGCTCCCGCGGAAGGTGGATTCCCGCGGGAGCACGGTCGGTTTGTCCTTATTAGGACGAACGGCAACTAAAGCAAGCCGGCTGCCGTCATCAGGTCGGTGACCTTCTTGGAGTTCAGCGTCGTGGCGTCGACTTTCGGTGCCTGCAGGTCGGCCAGCGGAACGAGCTTCGGGTTGGACTCGGCACCCTTGCCGACGGCGTATTCGAAGGAGTTTCCGTTCTTCAGCACATCCTGGCCGCCCTTGCCGGTCACCCATTTCAGGAAGGCCTGGGCTTCCTTCTGATGCTTGCTCGAGGCGAGCACGCCCCCACCCGAGACCGAGACGAAGGCGCCTGGATCCTGGTTCTTGAAATAGTGCAGCGCGACGTTCTTGCTGTTCTCGCCGGTCTTGGCCTGATCGCCGAAGTAGTAATAGTGGTAGATCACCCCACCCTCGATCTCGCCGGCGTTGACCGCCTTCATCACCGTGCTGTTGCCCTTGTAGGCGGTGAAGTTCTCCTTCATCGCCTTCAACCAGTCCGCCGTGGCGGCCTCGCCCTTGAGCTGCAGCAGCGCGCTGACGATGGCCTGGAAATCGGCGCCCGACGGCGAGGCCGCCCAGCGGCCCTTCCAACTCGGGTCGGCGAGGTCGAGCAGCGACTTGGGCAACTGCTCGGTCTTGAGCTTGGTCGTGTTGTAGGCAAAGACGGTGCTGCGCGCGGCCACACCCACCCATTTGCCGCTGGCCGCCTGATAGTCCTGCGGCACCTGTGCCAGCGTGTCGGCATCGACGGGCGCGAACAGGCCGGCATTCTCGACCAGCACCATGGCGGGCGAATTCTCCGTCAGGAACACGTCGGCGGGCGAGGCGGCCCCTTCGGCGACGATCTGGTTGGAGAAATCGCTGTCGCCGCCATTGCGCAGCGTGACCTTGATGCCGGTCTCCTTGGTGAAACCTTCGGCCCATTCCTTGCCCAGGCTTTCGTGCTGGGCGTTGTAGACGATGATGCCGGCATCCTCGGCCCGCGCCGGACCGGCGGCCAGGCCGATTGCAAGTGCGGTGGCGCCGACAAGGGCGGAAAGGGTGTATCTCATGGCGTCATCCTCGCTTTCGTTGGTCTTGGCACGCCGCACCTATCGATACATGACACGAATAGTCAACATTGTTGGCCTGCTTCAATCGGTCGCTGAGGCACAAAGAGCGGCGCGAGGCGGACAATTCCATGTGATGGCATCCCGGACCGACGGTTTCCGCAAGACGTACGAGCAAGGCCCATGAAGTCGTCCGGTCTGAGGCTGAGCCTCCAGGACCCGCAAACTTTCGTGATTTGCCCGCAGTTTGGCTTGGACATTATTTCGCCGGCCACGTAACAAATCAGTGCCGAGGCACGAAAATCGGGGGAGTGAACTCTTGTGAGCGGCAAGGACGAGGCCGAGCTTTCCCGGCTGTTGCGGGCCGCGATCGCCGGAGATGAAAAGGCCTATGCCGACTTTCTGCACCGGATTGCCGCGCTGGTGCGCGGCTTTGTCCGGCGCAAGATCGTGCAGGGCGGAGTCGATCCCGAGGATGTCGTGCAGGAAACCTTGCTGGCCATTCATGTGAAACGGCATACCTGGCGCCAGGACGCGCCGGTGCTGCCGTGGATCTATGCGATTGCCCGCTTCAAGCTGATCGATGCGTTCCGGCGGCGCGGTCGGCGCATCGAAATCGATGTCGACGATATTGCGGAGACCTTCGCCGAACCGGAAACCGAAACCGTCAGCGAGCGCGACATCAACAGGGCCCTGGACGGGCTGCCGCCGGCACAGCGTTCGGTGGTTTCGGCCGTATCCGTGGAAGGCCGCTCGATCGGCGAGACGGCAGCGAAGTTCGGCATCAGCGAGACGGCGGTGCGTGTGTCGCTGCATCGCGGGCTAGCCGCCATAGCCAAGCGATTCGGGCAGGGGCGAGTCGGGCGGGAATGACATGAGGACCGAAGATCTCATCAAGGCGCTCGACGCCGATGCAAGCAGCAGGGCGATGCCGCTGCGCTCGGCCTGGTGGCTGGCGGCTGGCGTGGCCATTGTCATCGCGGCAATCGTTTTCCTGCTGACGATCGGCCCGCGCCCCGATTTCATGGTGGCCGCGCACACGATGCGCTTCCTGTCCAAATTCGTTTTCACCATCGTGCTTGCCGTCACCGCCTTCGGCCTGATCCGGGCGCTGTCGACACCTGGCGCCTCAACGGCCAGGGCCATGGCCTGGATGGCCGCGGCTCCTCTGCTGGTGGCCGTGGCGGTGGTTCTGGAGCTCTTCATGGTGCCGGAGGCGTTGTGGGGCACCAGGATGATCGGCTCCAACATGATGATCTGCATGGGCTTCATCCCGCTGATCGGCATCGGCCCGCTGGCCATTTTCCTGTGGATGCTGCGCTATGGCGCGCCGACACGGCCGGTGCTTGCCGGCGCGGTGGCGGGGTTGCTCGCCGGCGGGCTGGCGGCGACCTTCTATGCCGCGCACTGTTTCGACGATTCGCCGCTTTTCGTCGCCACCTGGTACACGATCGCGATCGCCCTTCTCACCTTGCTCGGCGCGCTCGGCGGACGGTTTTTCGTGCGCTGGTAGCAGGATAGAAGCGACCACACCCCGTGCACACCGATCCTTAATCATGCCGGCGATTGTTTGCCGGTTGACCATATCGCGGTACCCCCACGCAACCTTTCCTTAAAATCGATCCTTCAGGGTTCTCTCGAGAAAAAAGCGATTGCCCACGGGGGTGGCACGGATCGTGAGACTGCGAGGACCGATCAGGTTCGACAAACATGCAACTCCGGCGTTGCTCGTGGCCGGCTTCGCCGTGGCCGCGGTCCTGGTCGTGCTGTCGAGGCTGGACCTTGGCGCGGAAGCGCTCAGACTTTGCCTTCAAATGTCGGTCGCGATGACAATCGGCGCGCTTTTCTTCGCCTGTCTTTTCATCGGCCGCATCTCGAAAGATCGGCGGCAGATCGCCGAGAGCGAGCAGCGCTTCCGCCAGGCGATGGAGGACTCGGCAATCGGCATCGCCGTCGTCGGCCTCGATGGGCGCATTGTGCAAACCAATCCGGCGTTCGCCTCGATGCTCGGCTACAGCCGCGAAGAGATCGAGGCGCTGACCTTCTTCCAGATCACGCACCCCGACGACCTGCATGTCGGGCGGGAGACCATGGAAGGCATCAAAGCTGGCACGGTCAACGCCTTCCAATTCGAGAAGCGCTACCTCAAGAAGGACGGTACAGCCGTCTGGGCGCATCTCGCCGGCTCCGTCATTCGAGAGGAGAAGAGCGGCCGCGCGCTCTATCTCGTTTCACAGATCGAGGACATCGACGCGCGCAAACAGGCCGAGGCGCGTATCGCCGAGGCCGAAACGCGCTGGAATTTCGCGCTTGCCGGCGCCGGCCAGGGCGTCTGGGATCTCGACATCCGCAAGGGCGGCACGACCTACTCCTCGACCTGGGTCAAGATGCTGGGTTATGCGGATGGCGAACTCGACGGCGACCCCGATCTTTGGCTGACGATGATCCATCCCGACGACCGCGAAACCGTCGCCGAGGCGGATCGCGCCCATCTAGACGGCCAGACAGAGTTCTTCGAGGCCGAGTTCAGGATGCGTCACAAGGACGGCCGCTGGATCTGGATCCTCGACCGCGGCAAGGCCATCGAGCGTGACGGGGACGGGCGTCTGATCCGGGCCATCGGCAGCCTGACCGACATCACCCGGCGCAAGGAGGCCGAGGAGCGTCTGACCGTATCGGCGGCAATGCTGGCCGACGAGAAAGAGCGGCTCCGGGTGACGCTGCAATCGATCGGCGATGCCGTCATCTGTACCAATGCGGCGAACCGCGTCACCTTCATGAATCCGGTTGCCGAGAAGCTGACCGGCGTCCCGACGGAGGCGGCTCTCGGCAAGACGCTCGGTCATGTCTATTGGGCGGTGGACGAGGAGACGGGACACAGGATCGGCGTGACACGGCCGGCGATCGGTGCGGAGACGCCCTCCGACCAGAACAGCCGCGCCGTGCTGGTCCGCCGCGACGACACACGCTGCAGTATCCGTCAGGTCGTGTCGCCGATCATGAACGAGCGCAACGAATTCTGCGGGCTGGTCATCGTTTTCCAGGATTTTACCGATGCACGCGCCCTGCAGCGGCAGCTTGCACACGCCGCCGCGCATGATGCGCTGACCGGCCTTGCCAATCGCTCGAGCTTCATCCGCACCATGGAGGAACTGGTCGTTCAGGCCCGCAAGGATGCCGCCGGGGCTGGCAGCAGCCGCCATCAGTTCATGTTCATCGACCTCGACCATTTCAAGCTGGTCAACGACACCGGCGGTCACGCCGCCGGAGACGCCTTGCTGAAGCGGGTCGCACAGGCCGTGCGTGGCGTAGTCGGGCCCGAAGACCTCGTCGCGCGCCTGGGCGGCGACGAATTCGCGGTCATCCTGAAATCGGGCTCGACCGCCGGCGCCAGGGTCGCGGCGCGCTCCATCATCGATGCGATAGCGGGATTGAACTTCAGCTGGGATGGCCGGCCGCATGCCATCGGCGCCAGCATCGGTGTTGCCGCAATCAACGCCAATTGCGGCGAAGCAGACGAGATCATCGCAAGGGCCGACGCCGCCTGCTATGCCGCCAAGGCGGCCGGCCGCGGGTGCGTCTGCGTGGCGCCCGACGACAAGTCGGAGCCGCAGGCGCCGCTTGCCGCGGCGTCGTGAACGGACGCGCTCTATCTCCTTGTTTTAACGCAATTCCCAAGCGAAAGCGCTTCGCGCTCTTCCCGGGAAACCGTTCACTCTTTTCGTGGAATTGGCCTAGCGCGTCGGAACGGGGTGCTCGCCGCGATAGTCGTAGAAACCGCGCCCGGTCTTGCGGCCGAGCCAGCCGGCTTCGACATATTTCACCAGCAGCGGGCAGGGGCGATACTTCGAATCCGACAGGCCGTCATGCAGCACCTGCATGATCGACAGGCAGGTGTCGAGGCCGATGAAATCGGCCAGCTGCAGCGGTCCCATCGGATGATTGGCGCCGAGCCGCATGGCGGTGTCGATGGCGTCGACGGAGCCGACACCCTCATAGAGCGTGTAGATCGCCTCGTTGATCATCGGCAGCAGGATGCGATTGACGATGAAGGCCGGGAAATCCTCCGAGACCGTGATCGTCTTGTCGAGCTGCTTCACATAGGTCTTGGCGGCCTCGAAGGTCTGATCCTCGGTGGCGATGCCGCGCACCAGCTCGACCAGCTTCATCAGCGGCACCGGGTTCATGAAATGTATGCCGATGAAGCGCTCCGGCCGGTCGGTCTGCGCGGCGAGCCGCGTGATCGAGATCGACGAGGTGTTGGTCGCCAGTATGGCTTCAGGATTGAGCTGCGGACAGAGCTGCGCGTAGATCTTGCGCTTGACCGTCTCGTCCTCGGTCGCCGCCTCGATCACCAGATCGGCGCCGGCAAGATCGGCCATCGTCGGTGCGGAGGCAATGCGCGCCATCGCCTGGTTGCGCAGCTTCTCGTCGAGCTTGCCGGAGCCCACCTGGCGGGCCATGTTGCCGCTGATGGTGGCGATGCCCTTTTCAATGCGGTCGGGCGAAATATCGTAGATCAGCACCTTGTAGCCCGAAAGCGCGGAGACATGGGCGATACCCCCACCCATCTGGCCTGCGCCGATGATGCCGATCGTCTCGATCTTGCTCATTACACCGATCCCGTCCAAAGGCTTTTGCAGCCTGCTTTTTGTGCGGTGCAAACTAAAAGGGCGGGGCGACTTCGTCTACCCCACCCCAAGCATTTAATACGCTTTGCCAGAGAGCGTCAAAGCGCCTTCTGCAACTCCGGCAGAATGACGAAGAGATCGCCGACGAGGCCGTAGTCGGCAACCTGGAAGATCGGCGCCTCCTCGTCCTTGTTGATGGCGACGATGACCTTGGAATCCTTCATGCCGGCGAGATGCTGGATGGCGCCGGAGATGCCGACCGCGATGTAGAGGTCCGGAGCGACCACCTTGCCGGTCTGGCCGACCTGCCAGTCGTTCGGTGCGTAGCCGGCATCGACAGCGGCACGCGAGGCGCCGACCGCCGCACCGAGCTTGTCGGCGACCGGCAGGATGACCTCCTGGAACTTCTCCGACGAGCCGAGCGCGCGGCCGCCCGAGATGATGATCTTTGCCGAGGTCAGTTCCGGACGGTCCGTCTCCGAGAGCTTGTTCTCGACGAAGGTGGACAGGCCGGGATTGGCTGCGGCGTTGACCGTCTCGACCTGGGCCGAGCCGCCCTCGGGCGCCGCCTGGAAGGAGGCGGTTCGCACGGTGATGACCTTCTTGGCGTCTGTCGATTGCACGGTCTGGATGGCGTTGCCGGCATAGATCGGGCGCTTGAACGTGTCCGGCGAGACCACTTCGATGATCTCGGAGACCTGCGCGACATCGAGCAGGGCCGCGACGCGCGGCGCGACATTCTTGCCCGACGAGGTCGCCGGCGCGATGATGGCGTCGTAACCGCCAGCAAGCGACACGACGAGGGCTGCCGTCGGTTCGGCGAGGCGCTCGGCGAGCTCGTCTGCTTCGGCAAGCAGCACCTTGCCGACGCCCTTGAGCTTGGCGGCAGCGTCCGCCGCACCCTTGGCGCCCTTGCCGGCCACCAGCACATGCACGTCCGAGCCGATCTGCAGGGCCGCCGAAAGCGCCTTGGCGGTCTGGTCGGAAAGGCTGGCATTGTCGTGTTCAGCAATCAGAAGAATAGCCATTGATGATATTCCTGACTTTCGTTTTCGAGGCTCCCTGAAATCCGGTCAGGCCGAGTCGAAAACGGTTGGTTTCGAGAACCGGAGCGGAGCGTACTTTTGTACGTGAGCACCGGAAGCGGAGAAACCGGCCGTTTGCAGGCCGGCCTCATCGGATTTCCTTACAAAACGCCGGCTTCGTTCTTCAGCTTGTCGACCAGTTCGGCGACGCTCTTGACCTTGACGCCCGCCTTGCGGCCGCCCGGCTCCTCGGTCTTGATGATCTTCAGCCGCGGCTTGACGTCTGCGCCGTAGTCGGCCGGAGTCTTTTCGTCGAGCTGCTTCTTCTTGGCCTTCATGATGTTGGGCAGCGAGGCATAGCGCGGCTGGTTGAGGCGAAGATCGGCGGTGACGATCGCCGGCATCTTCAATTCCACCGTCTGCAGGCCGCCGTCGACTTCGCGCGTCACCTTGGCCTTGTCGCCGTCGAGCACCACCTTGGAGGCGAAAGTGCCTTGCGCCCAGCCGAGCAGGGCCGCCAGCATCTGGCCGGTCTGGTTGGAATCGTCGTCGATCGCCTGCTTGCCGAGAATGACGAGGCCGGGCTGTTCGGCCTCGACGACGCCCTTCAGCACCTTGGCGACGCCGAGCGGCTCGGTCTGCTCGTCGGTCTTGACCAGGATGGCGCGGTCGGCGCCCATGGCGAGCGCGGTGCGCAGGGTTTCCTGCGCCTGCTGCGGGCCGATCGAGACGACAATGATCTCCTCCGCCTTGCCGGCTTCCTTGAGCCGGATCGCCTCTTCCACCGCGATCTCATCGAACGGGTTCATCGCCATCTTGACGTTGGCGAGTTCCACCGCCGAACCGTCGGCCTTCACGCGAACCTTGACGTTCGCATCCACAACCCGCTTCACGGGCACAAGGATCTTCATTTGCCTGTCACCTCTTCACGCTAGTTGGGCGCGCTATAACAGCTTGCGCCCCTTCTGAGTTGTCGAAAGCCGACATTCCGGATGGAAATTCTGGTCTTTGCCCGTCTTGGACTGCTCCTTAACAGCCTTGGGGCTCGGACGGAGACGTTTCCGTAGTTGCGGTAACCCTTGCCGTCAATACGCTGAAAGCGGCTCAAATCGGTTCAGTTTGGGCCAGGGGGGGTTCCCCGGCCCCAGCGCGTCGTGGTGGCCTGCGGTTCAGGCGCCGCTGGTTCGGCAGCAACCGGCGGCTGGTCGAGCTTGGGAGCCACGGCATCCTCGTCCGCGCCGGCAAAAAGCGGCACGCCGCGGCTGCGCAGGACCAGCACCAGCACCGCGCCGGCGATGATGCCGCCAATATGGCAGGCCCAGGAAATCTGGTCCTCGCCGCCGGCGGCGAACATGAAGACCTGGAACAGCACCCACAGGATAAGCGGGATGAAGGCCGGAATGCGCAGCGGGATGCGGGCAAAGGCCAGGACCCAGACCTTAACCCTGGGATAGAGGATCAGATAGGCGACGACCACGCCGGCGATGGCGCCGGAGGCGCCGATCAGCGGCACCTGCGAATCCCAGGCGACAAGCCCCTGGAAGGCGGCGCCGGCGATGGCGCACAGGAGATAGAAGATCAGGTAGCGGATGTGGCCGAGCGCGTCCTCGACATTGTCGCCGAACACCCACAGGAACAGCATGTTGCCGCCAAGATGAAAGATGTCCGCATGCAGGAAGGAATAGGTAAGGTAGCTCAGGCTTTCCGGAATGATGATGAACCGAGGATCAAGCTCGGCCGTGTTGTGAACCACGGACGGAATAAAGCCGAGGCCAAGCACGGCGGCATTGGTGAAGTTCTCGCCGCCGAGTGCCGTGGCGCAATAGACCAGCGCGTTGACCACGATCAGGCCGATCGTCACATATTGCAGGCGGATGTGGCGCAGCCTGTTTGTGTCGTAAAGCGGGATGAACATGCGTGCCTGGTCCCCTCCCGCCTTTTCGATCCGTTCAGCTCAGCGGTTCTTGCCGGGAACCCATAGCACGTCGGCATTTCCATTGTCATTGACCGCCCGGGCGGCGACAAACAGGAAATCCGAGACGCGGTTGATGTATTTCAACCCCTCAGGGTTGACGTGCTCGCCCGGGTCTTGAGCCAGCGCCACCATCAGCCGTTCGGCCCGCCGCGCCACCGTGCGGGCCAGATGCAGCGCCGCCGCCGCCGGCGTGCCGCCGTTGAGCACGAAGGATTTGAGCGGCTGAAGATCCTTGTTGAGGAGGTCGATGTCCTTCTCGACGCGGTCGGTCTGCGCGGCAACGATACGCAGCGGCTCGTAGCCAAGCGGCTTGCCGTCATCGGGCACGGCGAGATCGGCGCCGAGGTCGAAGAGATCGTTCTGGATGCGCGACAGCATGGCATCGATCGCCGGGTGGTTCGCTGCGGTATGCACGCGCGCCATGCCGATGCAGGCATTGGCTTCGTCGACCGTGCCGTAGGCGTCCACCCGCAGGTCGGATTTCAGCCGCCGCTCACCAGTGCCGAGACCCGTCGTGCCGTCATCGCCGGTGCGGGTGTAGATCTTGTTGAGCTTGACCATGTCGCCTCCCGAACGGCCTCACTTGCGGGTGAAATACACGGCCAGCAGGATCAGCAACAGCGCCACGGCCTGCAGCATGACGCGCGCCTGCATCAGCTTGTTCGAGGTGACGCTCGAACCGCCACGCATCATGTTGACGAGGCCTCGGATCAGCACGATCGCCACGGCGGCCATGACCAGAATGGCGAGGATGTTGAAGACGGTTGCCATTGTTGCGTTTCCAGTTGTTTCGCGTTCAGGCGCGTTTGGCCATCAGGCGGTAGAGCATCGATGCCGGCAGGATGCGTTTGAGCGCCGCGCCGATTCTGGCCGGCACAGTTACCACATAGTGCGGACGCGGGCGCGGCGACAGAAGGGCATGACGCAGAACCTTGTGGACCACTTCCGGCCCGGGCTTCAGCGCCGATTGGCTGCCGCCGGCGCGCAGACGCTCCAGCTGCGCGGCATAGTCCGCCCTGTGCACGGAATTGTCGATGTCGATGTTTTTCAGGAACCAGGGCAGGCCGTTGCTGGCGATTTTCGATTTCACCGGCCCCGGTTCGATCAGTGAAACATGGACGCCGCTGCCGACCAGTTCCTGGCGCTGGCAGAGCATCAGCGCCTCGAGCGCATGTTTGGATGCCGAATAGGCGCCGCGAAAGCGCACCGGCACCAGACCGAGGATCGACGAGCAATGGACGAGGCGGCCGTGACCCTGACGGCGCATCATCGGAACCAGGCGGCGGGTCAAGTCATGCCAGCCGAAGAAATTGACCTCGAATTGCTGCTTGAGCGCGGCCACCGACAGATCCTCGACCGCACCGGCCTGGGCGTAGGCGCCGTTGTTGAACAGGGCATCGAGCCGGCCGCCGGTGCGCTCGAGCACCGCCGTTACCAGGGCTGCAATGGAGTCCGGTTCGCTGTAATCGAGATAGAAAGCCTCGATGCCGTCGCTTTCGAGGGCGGCGATGTCCTCGGGTTTTCGGGCTGTTGCAAAGACCCGCCAGCCTTCCGCCTTGAGTGCCCGGGCGCAATATGCCCCTATGCCGGACGAGGCGCCGGTGATGATGATGGTGCGCAATTGCTGCGCCGTCGGACTCGTGGTTTCGCCAAGGGTTGCCATTTGCCGCATTCACTTCCCATATTCGCGGCGTCGAGACAATCGAAGGGAACGCGGGTTCTTGTTGCGGAATATAGTCGCCCTGCGCCGCGTGCTCTACGACGCGCTCGGCCATTTCAACACCGATGACGGCTGGGCGATGGCCAGCCATCTGGCGATTACCTCGCTGATGGCGCTGTTTCCGTTCCTGATCTTCGCCACGACGCTGGGCAGCTTCCTCGGCGCCCAGGCCTTTGCCGACACGGCCGTGCACCTGGTCTTCGACACCTGGCCCGATCAGATCGCCAAGCCGATCGCGCATGAGGTGCTGAACGTGCTGACCGTCCGGCGCACCGACCTGTTGACCTACGGCGTGCTGCTTGCCGCCTATTTTGCCTCGAACGGCATCGAGGCGCTACGCACTTCGCTCAACCGCGCCTATCGCGTCACCGAGACGCGCGGCATCATCTATCGCCGCGTGCAGAGCATCTTCTTCGTGCTGATCGCGACGGCCGGCTTCCTGGCGATCAGCGTGCTTCTGGTGTTCGCACCCCTGCTGGCGCGGCTGGCGGAGGCGCATTTCGAATGGATAAAGCCCTATACCGGCACGATCACGCTGTGGCGCTACGTCATTGCCTCGGCCGTCATCATCGGCGGGCTGTTTGCCGTGCACTACTGGCTGCCGGCCGGCAAGCGCCGCTTCGTCTCGCTGGTGCCGGGCATCGTCTTCACGCTGGCCGCATGGCTCATCGGCTCGACGATGTTCGCCACCTATCTCGACCATTTCTCGTCCTATGTGACGACTTACGCCGGGTTGGCCTCGATCATGATCGCGGTGGTCTTCCTCTACATCGTCTCGGCGATCTTCATCCTCGGCGGCGAGCTCAATGCCGCGATCAGTCGCTATCTCGAGGCGCGTGCCCGGGTCGGATGAGGCGGCGCCGATGAGGAATTGGGGAATTGAAGAACTGGAGAATTGAAGAAAAAAGGGGCCATATCTGGCGCCGTGTGCTTATTCCTCAATTCCTCAATTCCTCAATTCCTCAATTCCTCAGTTCTTTTCAATCCCTCAATTCTTCCCTTGGCAGGCCGCGCCGTCGCCAGGCCGACGCCGAAGGTGGTGATCGCCATGCCGACGATCTGCAGCGCGTTGAGCTGTTCGTCGAACAGGGCCCAGGCGATGACCGCCGTCACCGCCGGCACCAGGTAGAACAGCGAGGCGACTTTCGACATTTCGCCGTCACGAATCATCACCATCAGCAGGAAGATGGCGCCGAGCGACAGCACCAGCACCAGCCAGGCCATGGCGAAGATCAGTTCGCCGTTGATGATGACGGTGTGCGTTTCGAAGGCGAGCGCGGCCAGGATCATCAGCGAGGCGCCGCCGACATATTGCCACATCGTCGCGGCGACGAGGTCGCCGCCGGAAGCAAAACGCTTCTGCCAGATGGTGCCGGCGCTCATGCCGAGCACCGAGACCAGCGAGGCGGTCAGCGTCGCCGCGGTCACGCCACCACCGAGCGCGCCAAGCTTTGGCCACAGCACGATGACGATGCCGATCAGGCCAATGCCAAGGCCGAGCCAGTGGCGCGGCAGGATCGCTTCTCCCAGGAACTTGCCGGCAAGCACTGCGGTGATCAGCGGCTGCAGGCCGACGATCAGGGCCGAAAACCCGGCCGGCATGCCCCTGTGGATGGCCCAGAAGACGGCGCCGAGATAGACACCATGCATCAGCACGCCGGCGCCGGTGGCGTGTAGCGCCTCCTTGCGGGTGGCTCGCTTCGAACCCAGAACGGGCATCAGGGCTGCCAGCAGGATGGCCGCTATGACGAAACGGGCGGCGAGGAAGGTGAACGGCTCCGCCCATGGCATGGCATAGCGCGCGCCGATGAAGCCCGTTGCCCACAGGACGACGAAGGTGGCGGGGATGAACCGCTTGATGCTTTGCATTTTCCGGAGACCGCCACGCTGGTGAAAAACTGACCGTGGCGCTGCTCTAATCCCGTTCTACCCGGCGCGCAAAACGAAACGATTGATCCATGCATCACCGGAATTCAATCGGTGGCGGATTCGTCACGCGTGCCCAGAGCTCCACCGGCTCAGAGACCGACCATCCGTCTGACGTCGTCAGGCGATGCGCCGGCCTCGCGCAGCTTGCCAAGGCCGATGTCGCCAAGGCTTTTCGACAGTTTCCGCCCGTCCGGCCCAAGGATGAGCCGATGGTGGAAATAGGCGGGTTGCGGAAGCCCAAGAAATTCCTGCAGCAGGCGCTGCACGCCGGTGGCGGAAAACAGGTCCTGCCCACGCACGACATGACTGACCGCTTGCAGGGCGTCGTCGACAATGACGGCCAGGTGGTAGCTGGTCGGGATGTCGCGGCGCGCCACGATCACGTCGCCCCAGTCGTGCGGGCGGGCCTCGACCGAGCGCGTCGCCGATAGCGTCTCATCGCTGAATTCGGTCCATGCGAGGTCCCTGCCTACGCGTGTAACAGCGGCATCGACATCAAGTCGCCAGGCGAAGGGCTCGTTTTCGGCGATACGCCGTTTGCGTTCCTTCAGCGGCAACGCCTTGTCGGACGGAGGATAGAGTGGCACGCCATCGGGATCGCGCGGCCAGTCACGCCCGCGCTTTTCGCTGTCGGCTATGAAGGCCCTGATCTCGCCACGGCTCATGAAGGCGGGGTAGACGAGGTCCTCGCGGATCAGCCGGTCGAGCACCGCCTGATATTCTGCGAAATGCTCCGACTGGCGGCGCACCGGCTCTTCCCAGCCAAGGCCCAGCCACTTCAGGTCGGCAAGCACGCCGGCTTCGAATTGCGGCGTGCAGCGCGTGGTGTCGATGTCCTCGATGCGCAGCAGCAGGCGGCCGTCGTGGGTCTGCGCGAGCTTCTGGTTGAGCAGCGCCGAATAGGCATGGCCGAGATGCAGTTCTCCGTTGGGGCTGGGCGCGAAGCGGAATGTCAGGAGCGTCATGTCTGAGGCGGCAATCGGGTTGTGCTGTGCTTTTGGCGGTTGCTACTTTGCTGCACATTGGCGGACAAGGATACCATGCAACGCATCGCGACACTGGACGACATTGCGCGGGGGCTCGATGCGCTTTGCATCATCGACCCGCGCCTGGAAAAGGTGCGCGGCATGGCCGGCGAGGTGCCGCTCCGGCTTTCGGAGCCGGGATTCAGGAGCCTGGCCTCGATCGTCGTCTCGCAGCAAGTGTCGCGGGCGAGCGCCGACGCCATCTTCGGCCGGCTGACGAAGCTCGTCGATCCGCTGACGCCGCAGGCGATCCTGGCCGCCGGCGAGGACATGTTTCGCGAGGCAGGCCTGTCGCGGCCCAAGCAGCGCGGACTGATCGCGGTTGCCCAGGCGGTGGCCGACGGGCTCGACCTCAATCACCTCTGTTCGCTCGACGCGACCGAGGCGATCACCGCGATGACGGCGGTGCCCGGTATCGGTCCGTGGACGGCGGAAGTGTACCTTCTGTTTGCCGCCGGGCACTCCGACATTTTCCCCGCGCGTGACGTTGCGCTGCAAAGCGCGGTCGGCCATGCGCTCGGTATCGACCCGCGTCCGCCGGAGAAAACACTGATCGCATTGGCCGAATCATGGAGCCCGTGGCGAGGTGTCGCATCGCGGCTTTTCTGGTCCTATTATCGCGAAACCAGGGGCAGGGATGCCGCGCCGCCGTCCTGAATCTACAAAAAAGCATAAAAATCGGGGTTTTTTGACGCTTTGGGCAAGCGACAATCCGCTTCACATCCCTGTCATGTCGGGCTTACAGTATCCGCGCCGTTCGGGTCTAGAACCAAGGAGGTAAACACGTGACGGTTGCCGTATCTCCGGATGGGCTTCCAGCACTGGTGCTGAACGCGGATTACCGTCCGCTCAGCTACTACCCCCTGTCGCTCTGGTCCTGGCAGGACGCCATCAAGGCGGTGTTCCTCGACCGTGTGAACATCGTCGCCGAATACGAGCATGCGGTGTCCTCGCCGACCTTCTCGATGAAGCTGCCGAGCGTGGTCAGCCTGAAGGCCTATGTGAAGCCGTCCAGGCACCCGGCCTTCACCCGCTTCAACGTCTTCCTGCGCGACCGCTTCCAGTGCCAGTATTGCGGCACGCCCGACGACCTGACCTTCGACCATGTCATCCCCCGCCATCGCGGCGGTGCGACGACCTGGGAGAATGTCGTCGCCGCCTGCTCGCCCTGCAATCTGAGGAAGGGCGGCATGATGCCGGCGCATGCCAAGATGTGGCCGCTGCAGAAGCCCTATCAGCCGACCGTGCATGATCTGCACAACAACGGCCGCCTGTTCCCGCCGAACCATCTTCATGAAAGCTGGATGGATTATCTCTACTGGGATGTCGAGCTGGAACCTTGAGATGGTTCGATCATTCGGCAGGCTGGCCGCCTGAAGCGATTTTCTGCGCTTCCGGTGCTCGCATGTCTACCTGACCATGATAATCTGATATCGGACCAGTTCGGGCGCGCTTACTTGTCAGCGGCTTCGCGATTAAGGACCGGCTTCCCCCACTCCGTCGCTGCTTCGCAGCGCCACCTCTCCCCCCTCCGGAGGGAGAGGAAGGGAGCCTATGGCGGAGCGCTGGCTGCAATAGGCTGGCGCCTTCCTCTACCCCGTCGATCGGGGGAGAGGTGGCTCGGCGAAGCCGAGACGGAGTGGGGGTCGATCTGGCTCGGAAGTCGAAAACCGCGCCATTCGACTCAGCCTGCCGAATTTCTGGACGAACTCCGCGTCGCGCAGGTCTAGTCGCGCGAAAGCGCACCGCGGAAGGCGACGGCGGCCAGGATGAGGCTGGCGATGGCGTTCCAGCCGGCCAGCGACAGGCCCAGGATGCGCAGAGCCGCCTTGTCGCAGGAGGGCGGCACGAATTTGTCGAGCGCGTCGAGCACGCCCTTGCCGCCGGTGTCGACCGGGCCGGCGCCCGCCGTGCAGTCGGTCGGACCGGCCCACCACTGCCATTCGACTCCGGAATGATAGACGCCGAGATAGAGGCCGTAGAGCATCAACAGGCCGCCAATGCCCAGCAAGCCGCGCGTCAGCCAGGCCGGCGCCCGCAGCATCGATGCGATCACCGCCAGCACCATCAGCGGCGCGCCGATATAATAGGGCGTGCGCTGCTCGAGGCAGAGATGGCAGGGGATATAGCCGCCAATATACTGGAAGCCGAGCGCCGAGCCGACGGTCGCGGCCATGGCGACGGCGAGAAACAGGGCGGTCCGTGTCCGCTGGCGTCCGGTGTCGGCATTCATGGTCGCTGTCATGGGTCTTTTGTCCGTTGGTCCGGCCCGCTTAGAACGCGTATTTGACGATGATATAGAGCAAAATCAGGGCAGCCGCCGCGGCGCCTGCGATCAGCCCGAGGCGCTTTTCGATAAATTCGCGGATCGATTCGCCATAGCGCCGCAGCAGCCAGGCCAGGAGCAGGAAGCGCGCGCCGCGAGCGACGATGGCCGAGATGATGAAGATCAGCAAATTGACGTGCAGGGCGCCGGCAAGGATGGTGACGACCTTGATTGGCGGCAGGTGCGCGAGACCGGAAGTAACAAGCAGCACCAGCATCAGACCGACGCCAGAATTCTGCCAGCGCTCGAAGGTCTCCAGGCCGCCGAAATGCTCCAGGATCGGACGGGCGATGGTGTCGTAGGCGAAATAGCCGATCATCCAGCCCGCGATGCCGCCCAGCACCGAGGCGGCGGTGGCGGTCAGCGCATAGCGGTAGGCGCGGTCGGGGCGTGCCAACGCCATCGGAAGATAGAGTACATCGGCCGGCACGAAGAAGAACGAGCTTTCAATGAAGGCGATGATGGCAAGCCACCATTCCGCGGATTTCCTGGCCGCCAGCGACAAGGTCCAGTCGTAAAGTCCGCGAAGCATCGGCACTCCTATGCGTGTCGCCCAAACGGTGCGCAGCGATTTCGGGGCAATGGCATGCACAAAACAAAAAACCCAAAGCGCGCCATCCATCCGCCGGGACGCGCCTCGCTTTGATGCGCCGCCTGTCTAGAAAGATTTTCCGCGACGCACAATGGCAGCGCGGTCACGAAATCAAAAGGCGAAGATTGGTCGCATCCTGGTGATCTCGAGATTTGGCCAGTTGACGAACAGGCCTCCGACCGTATAGTCCGCGCCCATCCAGGCCGCCCGGCCTGAGCCCCTATGGCGGAATTGGTAGACGCGCTCGACTCAAAAAGGGGTTTGTCTACCATGCGACGGAGTGTCGCAAATCCAAAAATGAATAATAAAATCAATGCTGTACTGAATCAGCCCCTCCACCCCTTGAAATGTCGCAAGGTCGTGTAGGTGCAGAATAGGAGCCGCGACCACAAGTGCTCCCGGCACCAATGGCGTACAAAAGGCATTCGTCCAAAGCACGTCGTCAATCGGCGATGCGTTTCGCTGATCTTGGAGGACTGCACACGGAGGCCCAGACTTGGGCTCCGGAGCAAGCCGATTCTGCGACGAAACGCAGGGTCTTTATCGCGCCCCGGCACGGCTTCAGCTCATTGCGTCTGACAGGCCAAGTCCCTCGCCGACGCGATTTCCGATATTCGGAGATCCTAATTTAAGCTATACTTAGATTGATTTGTATGAGGAGGGGGCCTTTTACATGATCGACGCTGACGTGTTTGACTTTGTGGAGCGCTGCCGAAAACACACGGCAACCGCGACACTTCTCGGTGATCTTCTCGGAACCGTGAGGAATCTCGGCTTCGAGCACCTTATCCTCAGCGGCGTTCCCCTCGGTGGGCAGAAGCTGGCGCCGATGGTCGAACTGAACGGCTGGCCCGAGGGCTGGTTCGAACGCTATGTGGAAGCGGAGCATGCCGCTGTCGACGGCGTTTGCATCTACTCGGCAAAAACGCTGAAGCCCTTCCTGTGGGCCGATGTTCCAGCAAAATGGTCCACCACGGAAGGCTCCCGACGCGTGTCGGGCGAGGCGACGGAGTTCGGTATCTGGAGCGGCTTTGCCGTGCCGATGCTGAGCGTCCACCATTGGCAGTCCGTCCTGTCCTTCGCCTCCTCGCAGAAGTCCTGCATGCTCTCACCGCGACAGCAAGTGCAGTTGGTGACGATGGCGGTCTATGCCGGCATGTCGATTCAAGCTTTGTCGGATGACGATGACCGGGATGAAGGCACGTTGACCGATCGGGAAAAGGAAGTGCTTTTGTGGGCGGCGGCCGGCAAGACTTCGTCGGAAACATCTCAAATTCTCGGCCTGAGTGAGCGCACGGTCAAATGGCATTCCACCCGAGCTCGGGAAGCGTTCGGTGTCGCCACCACCACGCAGGCTGTCGTCGAGGCCGTGCGCAGGCGCCTGATCCACCCGTGAATGCGTCAACTGTCCGATCGGACAGGTGTATTTTAGCATCGCTGCAATCATTCTCCCGGCGAATGGTCGGGAGACTGCGCAATGATAAGTGCCCATGTCGTCAATGCGCATAACAAGCATCTCTACGAAAACGAATTCGACGAGTTTTTGCGCAGGAGGCACGACTTTTTCGTGCATCAGAAACGTTGGCGCCCTGCGAGCCCAGACGGTCGCGAACTGGACCAATTCGATACAAATGCGGCGACCTACTTGCTGGGTTTAGAAGACGGTCGGGTGGTGACCTCGGCTCGGTTGATCCCAACGAGCGAGCCGCACATGGTCTCAGAGGTCTTCTCGCACATGTGTGAAAAATCGGGCGTCCCAAGACGTCCCGATTGGGCCGAATGGACCCGCACTTTCGTTCTTCCCGACAAACGCTCCACCGGGCTGCGGGGTACGCTGACCCAGCTATGCTGTGCGGTGATGGAATACGCTCTCGACGAGGGCCTCAGTGCAGTGGGCGGGGTCCAGGAAACCTACTTCATGCCCCATCACGGCGCACTCAAATGGCGGGCCGAGCCGATGGGTATGGCTAGGGAACAAAACGGCGAATGGTACATCGTCGCTTACATCGAGGTGAATGAAGCGGCGCTGGCGAGCGTCCGCAAAATCCTAAGGATCGATCATTCGCTGCTGGTTCGTCGCGGGAAACAGTCGTCTTTTGTCAATCCAAGAGGAGCGCCAAATCAGATAAATAATAAATTACGATAGTTTATAGAAAAACTAGAAGACGTGGCCGTCTTGACCACCGTGTGGCGACGATACGCTTGCGGTAAAATGATGAAATAATTCAGGAATTTAGTAATAGATCAAAAAAGGGGCAAAACAGCGCTCTCGCGAGCCTTCAGGGTTTGCTGGGTGGCTCTTGGGGGAGTGTTATGAGCTTTCGGAGTCACGTTTCGACGTCATTGCTGTGTCTCATCTTGGCAGGCTGCGGAACTTACGTTCCCAGCACGCGCGAATGGCCGGCCACAACCGATGAGGACGAAGCCAGCATGGTTGCCACAATCATCCGAAGCGTTGGTTGTGAACTCAGCTATACAGTAACGGAGGTCATCAAGAATGACGAGGCTCTTGCCAACGACCGCAAGAGCCATAAGCTTTATGCCGACTTTCTCCGCGATTGGGGGGTCGAGGTCGCCCTCAACCTCACAATCGTCGAGCGAACGTCGGTAAATCCGACGGCCGTGTTGGCACCGGCATCGGGGCCGTCATCCGTCTTTACCTTGGCGGGCGGACTGACCGGCTCGGCTGAAGCGACTCGGACTCAAAAGACAAATGTCTTCTTCACTGTAGCGGATTTGTACAGGCCGGAGCACTTTGACATTCACTCGCAAGAGCGGGGATGCCGCGATCCGAGCGGGAACAAGCATGGCTCGCTGTTGGTCGACAGTGATCTAAGACTGAACTCGCTGCTGCAAGGCCGCCTTGATGCCGCAATACTTCACTTCGCAAATAGCCCTGGGGACCCTGTGCCAATCCATGGGGATCAGAACGTCCTGTCGCAGTCAGTGTCATTTAAGATCGTGACGTCGGGCAATCTGACGCCGGCGTGGAAGCTGGTGCGGGCGACGATAAATCCTGGCGGAACGTTGTTCAGCACAGGTCGAGATCGGACCCACGAGTTGGTGTTCACGTTTGGACCGCTCGACAAGTCTGTGAAAGGCAAGCCGACAAGCCTGATCCCGTTGGCTGAGGCGACGCATCAGAACTCGCAGTTGCAGACAGGACTGAAAGACTTGGTGACACCGTTCCAATAGAGGTGCTTGACGATGAAAAAACCAACGAAGTCCCTTCGCGGCGATGCCAAGAAGGTTGCGGATATCAAAGACGCACTGGGCAAAGGCCAACTTGACGACCACGCCGTGACGGATCTGATGCTTCATTGCGCTTCGGTGCTTGCGTACAGGCGCGCCGCGACCCTGAACCCGGAGAGAGAGGCCGGGCTTGGGGCGGGCGTCTGCTACACGGCTAGCGGCGGCGGTGACGACGTGACGATTTGGTCAAACGGTTTCATCGTTGGGACGAGCACACGACAAGAGGCGGCGGCCCGCCGCATCCCGGCGTGCGGTTGAGGATGATTTAGGCGACCTTGCAGCGGCGGCGAAGCAAATCCCTCCAGACAGCCAGCGCCGCTTCGATGACGACCCTACAAGGGGACGCGGATTTCCACCGCAAGATCGCTTCGAGAGCGTTCTCAATACACTAACAGTCGATCGGAAATCCTATGGTGCCGCGGCGTCTGGCGAGGCGGTTCAAAGTTTGGAGGCAAGAATGAAAATCGTATGGCTTCGTGGCATGTCGTTGCATGTTTTGTTGTGCACCACATTCATCCTGGCACCTTTGGCCGCAGATGCGCGTGCGCAAGCCTCGGAGGTAAAGGCGGAAATCCAGATCAACAATACGCCGACCCCGGTCGACGATTACCTGACGTGGGCGCCGACTCCGGCTCGCATACGGCTGTCAGTTCCAAGCTCTCAGGCCTTGAAGGTGACGCTGACGAACGATCCCGAACAACCCGTTCCGGCAGGTCGCGATCAGCCGTTAGACGGCAACGTGGCTTTCGCAGGGCAACTCGTCCGGGGCGAAACTGCAACCTTGCAAACGTTGACTTTGACGCTGCCTGGCGACGGTGGCTGGGTGTCGTTCTTTGTCGCGGGAGCTTTTCCAAGGGCCAGCAGCGCCGACAAAGATGCAGTTGTTGAGATCCATCTCGACAATGCCTCGGGGCCAATCATCGGCTCTCAAGCCGCAATGGTTCGCGTGAGAAAGAACATAGACCGACTTACCGAAACTGAGCGGGATGCGTTTCTGAAGGCGATGCATGATCTGCAAGTAAAGGAGAAGGCTTTCGAGAGCTTCCCGGAGATGCACGATCTTGCGGCCCAAGGTAAATTCCCGTATCAAAATGTAACTTTTCCTGACGGGTCACTTAATCCAAAATTCTGGCCCGATTCGGCCCATCAGGGCTCGGCCTTTTTGCCGTGGCATCGTGCGTTTCTGTTGCTGTTTGAACGCCGTCTGCAGGCGATCAACCCGGCCGTTACAATTCCCTACTGGCGCCTCAATGTTCCGACCAAAGCCTTCGACCCGATGTTCCTTGGCACCAATCGGCGCTCGGTTGATACGTTCCAGACGGAGGTCATCTTCTCACCCGCGAACTGGCTATACGGCTGGAACATTTCGTACAAAAATCTCAAAACGGTCATTCGCGCCCCCAAGGACGATTCACTGCTGCGTCGCGGCAGTGGCGCAACATTGATCGGGGATACTGATTTGTTCGGTGCAGTGCCACCATACGCCAATGCCGACAAGTTCGGCACATTTACAAATGCGTTGGAAACCGACCCCCACAACAGGGGACATGGGTTGCTTGGAGCTTGGCACGCTAACTGCCTAATTTCACCGTCGGACCCGTCCTTCTGGCCGTTTCACGCCGAACACGACAGGCTGTGGGCGAAGTGGCAGTGGTTTCACGGCCGGTTTGATGCGGAAGGCGCGAACCAGGACAGCTATGACTATACTGGCGCGTTCGTGCCCAACGACCCGAACACGACTAATCTGGGGCACAATCTCAAAGACACAATGTGGCCCTGGGACGGAACCAAAGGCCGGATCATGGACGATGCGAAAAGCCGCGCGAACCGTCCTGATCAGAACCCTTTCTCCGCATTCCCCGCGGCCCCCGCAGCTGGCCTTTGGCCTGGGGCAGACTCGAAACCCACACCGGCTGACATGATAGACTATTTGGGTCTGTCCGGTTCGCGACTACCGCATGGTGTGGCATACGACGATATTCCCTACGGCGTGCGACCACCACCTGCCTCCCCGGCTGCGACGGGCGCTTCGGCCTTGGTCGCCGCGCTTCTCAAGGACACCGCCAGAGACAACAGCGCGCCCGCCGATCGGCGTTTGGTAGCAATGGCAAGCCTACGTGCGGTCGGCAACATTGGACCGGTAGATGTCTTTCGTGCAGTCGCGGCCGACACCTCCGCACCTTTACAAGTCCGCGAAGAAGCTGCAGCCAGCCTGATAGAAACCGATCCGGCCAAAGGGGCGGAAACCGTTCTGGATCTCATCGACAAGGGCGGGATAGCAAGAAACGGGATGGAATCTGCCATTGTCGAAACTGGATTCCTGGTGCACCACAATTCCAAGGTGCCGATGCATGTTGCCCACCGGGTGCACCACCTGTTGAGGGACATCGCGTCGAACCCGAACGATACACTGGCCGTTCCGGCCGCGATTGCTCTCGCCGAGATGCTGGATCCTGACGCGGAAATGCATCTGACCGGTTTGCTGAAAAACACTAGCATTAGAGGTGGAACGAGAGCTCAGCTGATTGCAGCCATGTCGCTCGCGCCAGCGAATGTAGCTCCCACACTGCGTGACGTGCTGGAAGAAGCTCTTCAGGAAAACGATACCGAAACAGCCTTGGCTGTGATCCGCGCCTTGGCGGGAGATTCCGATAGTCGCGCTCGTCGTCTGAAACTGACAGAACGCGACGATGACAACATCGATCCGCTTATCAATCGTGCGGCGATGCGGAGTTTGATGCACGAGACGAGCGACGTTATTCCCAAACTGCTCGTTTACTTGGAGAGCCCACTTCCGCCGACGGAATCCAGAAAGATCGAGGCGGCGGGCGCATTCCGGGTGACGATCGAATCATTCAAACCCTTCCCGCCGTCGCAGATCGACGATTGGAAGACCAGGATCCGAGCTGTGAGCGACAGTACCCCCGCCAGTGCAACAGAGTTCAAGACCGCGCTCACCATGGTTCTGGAAGTACTCGACGAAGCGGCGAATTGAGGTCCATCGATGGCAACGTTTACAGACGTTAAGAACACACTGGATGCTCTGGTGGCAATGAAAGACATAAGCCGCATGAAGCTGCGTCATGGCGGCGACAGTTTCAGTTGGACCACTGCCGGGGAACTTCGAAGCGCCGTGGCACAGATTGGCGGTACAGCCTACAGGCTGATACCCCCCGAATTCGTAGGCAATCGAAAGGCTGACGAAACATATCTCGTCCGCATACTCTCTGGTCCGATTGACGAGGAGGACCTGCCGCAAATGCCTTTCAGAGGCCCATTTGCCACTGCCAATCAGATCAAGGTCATCCAAGATTGGATCAATGCTGGAGCGCTTGACGATCCAATAACTGGCTTGAGCACCTGATGAGCGGAAGGTTCCGCTAACAATTGTCTGGTTCTACGCGTGCGATCAGACAACGGAGTTGCTGGGGCATGGGGAGGCTTCTTCGTCAGACCAAGAGCAAATTTCAGTTGAGTGTAGTGGTCTTTGATGTGATCATAATCATCGTGCTTCGAAGTTTAGCTTGGGAGAACTACTGTGATGTCATCCTTCAGAAAATTTGTCGAATCTGCGAATAGTGGACGTCACAATACTCTTTTGAGCGGGGTCCAAACAGCATTGCAACGATTGGGTCCGCTCGGTTGGACTAAACTAATGGCCCAGCACGGCCTCGATCTCAACGCGAAGGACTTGGCTGCAGAACTTAGGCGACCACTTCCGGATATAGATCGGTCAGCTAGCGGCTTCGGCGACTTCAGTCGCGAAGGGGCTCGGGCAATTGAACCGCGTTCGCCGGCTCGAAGTCTCCTCTATCATGCACTCGCCTCTCCACTCGTGGGAGTGGTGGGACGAGGTGCTCACGCGAAGCCTCTAAATGGCTTCCCGACGCTTGCGGAAATCGAAGCAGTTGAAGACTACGTCTTTGGCGTTGAGCCGCCGTCGATCGAGGATTTGCGCGCCGCCGCCGCCGGAGCACGCCTTGCTATTGCGGTCTACGCACTCGAATACCGTCCGGGGGTAGGAACGGTTCATCAGAAGCATGCCGATCTGGTCTTCGCCCGGACGGGCATTGCGCGCATAGGGACCGACGAAGCGCGCTACGACGACGCTGCTCGAGGCTTTTCCCCGTTTGTTCCACACGACGGCCACAGAGTCCGCGCGCTGGCGTGCCGATACAGCGCTTTCATTGCGGCCCTCGTGCCCGGAACGAAAGGTGGCCATGGACCAATGAGGTTCATTGACGGCACGGACGCGGCAAACGGTTTGAGCCTACTCGGGAACTCAGCAGGTCGTCGATCCGCACCGAGCGCGGTATCCGACAAGGGTGTCACAGACGCAGATCGTCTTTTCTGGGTGCCACTCCACAAGCTCTTTTCCGGCAACGAATGCGTTAGAGATCGCACGATTGGTGTCCGTTTGGCCGCGACGCACCGCAACGAAAAAATCCGGCGCGCGCATCTTCGATTTCTGTCGAACGGCCATTTCGCCGGGTGGTCGGAGCCCGACATAAGCGAAACTCCTTTCATATTCAACGATGGAATTGCTGAGTTCTCTAACGCCTCGCCAGACGGCAGCTGGCTTCTCAAGCCTATGCCTCATGAGCGCCTTGCCGAACCAGCTGAGTATAAAGGGAAAGCACTGACTTACCTTGTTCCCCAATCTTTGCCGGGTGATGGCCCGTGGCGAGCCTTTCAATCGAGCTTAAATCTTACCGCCCAACCGAGTGGTGCTCGCACAGCACCAGAGTATCTTCATGCGAGGCACCGTCTCGATCCAGACGGCAGGACTGAGGATCTCAACGATTTGCCTGATATCATCAACTTGGTTAGTCAGGGTGGCTACTGGGCTCGACACTACGTCGATCACACCGGGGACGGCTGGATCGACGTCGAGTGCAGCGAGCTGGCACTCGACCTCCCTCAGCGACTGCCTGCGTATTCAATCGTAGCTGCACCAGACTTTTTCCCATTTGTTGATCAAACAGCGCTCATGCAATGGAGCGATCAATCCGTTCTTCCTTCATTGCTGAATCTTCTCTGGGATGCACCGCAATCTACGATGCCGCAGCTGCCTCAATCGCTCTCGGATCAGCGATATGCCGCAAATCTTCAACTCACAGGTGCTAGCTTCGATCCGCTGGACGATACCATTACCGCCATTGTGGGGTGCCTTGATTCTGGCGATACTTCTCAAGCGCAGTTAACGAACGGAACTCGCTTGCGCGTATCGATGCTTCCCGACGCCGCAGCTGGCGTATTCGCTCCCGGCTGGGATGTCTCGTACGATCGGACTTCCGAGTCTGACCAGGATGATGATGGAAGATCCTTAGACCCTGGTATCACCTTTTTAAACAACTACGGCCTTGGCTCTCCCTTTATGGAAGACTCCAAGCTCTGCGCCGCCTTGGCCGCCTTCTGGCCTGCCGCCGCTCCAGATATCACGCGCACATTTGCGCCCAGCCGAAGCTATGCGACCACAACGCCACTTACCGACGAGGTCATCGGACTCGGCGCGGCTGCGCCATGGGATGGAGTTTGCGGCCCGGTCCTTAAGGAAGCAGACGGCGTCGTTGAGTACCCGACGCTCGCTTACGCGGACTATGTTGAGACAGCGCTCAAGCAAGGCTTTGACATCAGCGAGATAGGTAAGACGACGGTCGAGGACTATGTGGCACGCACGCTCTCAATGGGGCTAGTATATCATGCCCTTGGTGTGGAGAAACACGATGACAAGCTCAAATGGTCGGTTCTCTCGTTTCGGCCGCTTGAGGACAACGACCCCGACCTGGCCGCGGCCGAAGCAGCGACGGGAAGACGGCTCAATCGGGCGTTCAAATACCGCTACATTATATTTGATCACGCTGACCGTGGGAGCCCGTCTCCCAAGGACTTCAAGAAAGTCTTGGTGAAGTACGGAAGCCTTCAATTGTGTTTGGTCGACCCGACGCTTGCATTGATGCGCGACTCTAAGGGTGAGTGGACCGTCAGTGAACTGCGCCGCTAACATCGTCGTCGTCGGTGCTGGGCCGGCGGGCCTTGCCGCGGCGATCCATGCGCGTCAACTTGGGCTGACCGTCACACTCCTTGAGCGCCAGCGTTTTCCGCGTCATAAACCTGGCGAGACCCTACACCCTGGAGCGGAGTCTGTACTCACTCGTCTAGGGGTTTCTGCACCCATTGTCCGTGCCTCAACAGCTCGACATGAGGGAATTTCGGTCGCGTGGGGAGATCGCTCGCAATCAAGCTTCCATGGGGCCGAGGCAGGCGTTCTATGGCGCGGCTTTCAGATCCGCCGCAAACATTTCGACCTTATTCTTCTGAACCACGCAGTAGCTCTCGGGGTGGACGTATATCAACCGTGTAGGGCCGAAAGGCTGCTTCTCGAAGGCGAGCAGGTCGTTGGGGTCGAGACGGATTTCGGTAGCATACGCTCACCCTATGTAATTGACGCCACCGGAGGTCAGTCGCCTCTTTTTCGCCGACTTGGCCTGGGCATTTGCGCGAAATCCCCAACGCTCATCGCGTCGTACGGCTATTGTGCGGGAGCCTTGCCCGGCCTCTTGCAAGCGCCGAGAATGCTTGGCGGCGCACTCGGCTGGTCCTGGATAGCTCAAGTCTCACCAAAGCTCGTTGGATGGGTCCGCCTTTCATTCGACGGCGCCTTCCAGCGACGAAAACCCGCAGAACTTGACCCTCTCGAGGACATCGGAACGGCGCGGGGAGCCGATGTGACGTGGCGCCGTGCTTCGCAACTTGCGTTTCCTGGGTACTACGTCGTTGGCGATGCTGCGGCACAACTCGACCCCGCATCCTCGCATGGTGTGTTGCGAGCACTTATGACTGGCATGATGGCATCATATCAGATCCACCAAGTGGCCGCTGGCACCACCTCCCCAACCACTGCTGCCAAAAGATATGGATGTTGGGTAGTCGAGTGGTGGGAACGTGATGCAGCCGCCTTGGCCTCGCTCTACCGGCAAATCGTCCCAGATTGGCCCTCTATGTTGCTCAAGCAGGACAGGATTTCCCATGGTTAAGACAGTGATAGCCGACATCACGAACAATTCGTTTCCCTCTGTAACTATTCCGCCAAATACGTATGTGGTTTGGCGAAACTTGGATCCTGTACCACATACCGTAGAAACGGATCCTCGATCACCGGACTATTTCAATGTCGGACCTCTCGCCACGGGGGAGGTCTCCAGCCCGGTCCTGTTCAATCACGAGGGCAAGTATCCGTATCAATGCCGATTTCACTTCGACATGAATGGAGAAGTGAACGTGTCATCGGCCGCGAACGTACAGGTCACACCCGCTCAAACTGCGATCCCACATGGCGGCTCGATGGGTGGCATGGACCACACCGGCCACATGAGCTTGCAACACTATCATGGCTTCGTCACCGGCGGCCGGTCCGGCAGCAAACTTTACATGACTCATACTCCGGTAATTGCGGATGACCGCCATCGATTCCAGATTATTTTACGCGCTCACTTCGTAAATCCCGACCACGCAGCGATATATGATAAGTTGAGAGCATCAGCCTTCGGCAATCGCGAAGTTCAAATCCTTCATGACCACATCTCACTGGTTGATGTTGGACAAGGAAAAATTACTGACCTTCCTGAATGCGACGTTGAGTACTACCCCCTCGAAGCGCCCGGCGGAATTTCGCTACCGGGACTCGAAGAGAAAATTCCAGTGAAGATCGACAAGGTGCTCCACTTCCACCAATTCGATCCTGACGCGGAGTACCCCGATGGTTTGCGATACATAGTGTATGGCGATGCGGACGATGTCTTCATCGACCACCACATCATCGGCGCGCCCAGTTTTCATTCCGTTGCGCGATTGGCGTCACGCCCGGCCTTCTGGACTGACGCGGTCCTCACTGGCACCTCAGGGATAGTCATTCCCAATAAACGAATACTCGATGTCTCGCCGAAATTGCTACGAAGGGTCGCCTTCGTAGACAATGCGTATCACCTTTCCTGGCTTCCACCGTCCGGAGCGTACCGTCAACCGCCACCGGACCCACTCATTAAGCGCGATGGCACCAAGCCGATATACGACGTCGTGGTCGATGGTGGAAAGCGAGATCAGATCGAAATTAGCGACTTCGTGCACTTCGACGTAGCGCTGCTGAACAATCGTGTCATCATCACATAAAGGCAACGCGCCGATTTTGGTTTGGGAGTGTTTGGCCGCCCCGGCTCAAAGCCGGCTCGGAGGCATGAAACAAACTCGGCCTTTGGGTCATGCTAAGCGGACTAGGTCGAACTAGGAGTCGGTGCCAAATGGCTAGTTTGGGGGCGTTCGGTTCATGAGCGAATAAAAAGGCACGAATTTCGCTGGGAAATCGCTCTGGACTTCATGGAACACCTTGTGGCACATACGCGCTCCAAGAGCCACACAGGAGTCGCGGGGTCTCGCACACACCGCGAACGGACTTAGTGGGTAGCATGCGGGTGTGGTGGAATTGGTAGACGCGCTGGATTCAAAATCCAGTTCCGAGAGGAGTGCCGGTTCGACCCCGGCCACCCGCACCATCGAATTCCTGAGTTGGCCATCGGCGGCGCTTGAGCGCTGCCCATAGGGCATTGTTCTCGGTGACCGCCGACTTAAGCGGTCGTGAATGGCAATGGGCGCGCCGGACGGTTTCCCGACATTCGCCTCGCAACTTCATGAGGAGGTGCTGCGCACAGAGGCAGTTTCTTCGGACACAACCCCACCTATCGCGTAGCTAAAAAGAGTGAGACGGCCGGCAGTACCCGAGGCTCTCGCCGCTGCCCTCATGGTCGGTCGTTCCACTCGATGATCAGCCCGCGTTCCGGACGGTCAGGATAGGCCGTGTCGAAATCAGCAAATCCCACGATCTCGTCCTTCTGGTCCCGCCATCGGGCCGTCGCGGTCGTTTCGTAGTTGAACATCAGAGAAGGCCGGCCGGTACCGTAGCGAAGGACGCGCAGTAGCGCGAGCCCGTGGGGATGTTCGTGAGCCGTACTGTCGGTCGAGATGATGTAGCGCGAGCAGTCAAGCTTCTCCAGCAACGCGCGCGACAGGTTTGCTTTGCTGCCATGGTGGGAGAGCTTGAAGCCGTCGAGGGGCAGCTTGCATTTCGTCAGATACCTCTCGGGCAGCCGGCCAACGGCGGCGGCGATGTCGTTTGCATGAGCATCAGCGGCAAGCAGCAGACGGCGGCCGGCGTATTCGAGGAGAAGCACGATGCTCGACGCGTTCGCGATCGAGTTATCTCGCGACTCCCGCTCGGTCCAGACAGGCGGCCATTCCTCGCCCAAGAGGTCCGATGGTTCCTCTGCCTCTCGGGCAGCCTCCTTCTGCAGGAAGTCCTCCCACTTGCCCCAGAGGGCGTCCAGCCGCGATCGAAACGGCCCGAGGATGGTCAGCCGGAGCTTGTCCTGACGCATGCGGAAGGGAAACTCGCCCTCGTCCTCGACCATGACGGCTTTGCCGCCGAAAGCATCGTTCCACGGCCCGCCCCTCGCTTCGAGCAGCGTTGACATCGCCTCCCCTTCGGCGAGTCCGAGCAGGTTGCGTAGCTGCTGGCTGCCATTGAACCAGATATCGCCGAAATCCACGGTGACGTCGCTGCGTTGGAACAGCTCCAGGATTCCTCCGATGTGGTCGTTGTCGATGTGCGTCACGACCAGAAGGTCGATGAACAGGCGCTTGACGTTGCGTTCCTTCGCCGCCCGAGCGATACGGAGCGTCAGGACCTCGGCTGTCTCCTTGAGACCGCCATCGACGACGAGGATATGCCGGTCACGCGGTTCGCCGTACTCGATCCAGAGGCAATCGCC
Organism: Mesorhizobium sp. WSM4310; assembly: GCF_007003935.1. Lineage (NCBI taxonomy): Bacteria > Pseudomonadati > Pseudomonadota > Alphaproteobacteria > Hyphomicrobiales > Phyllobacteriaceae > Mesorhizobium > Mesorhizobium sp. WSM4310. The sequence continues at coordinate 11,196 of NZ_VFTA01000009.1, read as the reverse complement.
ACACCCGGCCGGCAGTACTTCAAGGCGCAGCATTGCCAAATATCCAGTCCGCGTCCCCGAACGCGACGACACCAAGGACCCCGGGGTGGCCCTCGGCGAGCAGCCGCTGGCGCACGCCGCGAAGAAGATCGCCGAAGACAATCTCAGGGCCGTCTTGCGCGCCACGCAGCAGTTCGGCGATTCGAATGGCGATAGGCACTGCGTCGGCGCCGCGGATTGGCGCGATCGGGGCGACAACGATATCAGCGCCGTGGTCCCGGAAAAGCTCGGGGTAGGGGGCAAACTGAGCGCTGACATCCGCGACCGCGCAGCCGAGCAGCAGAAGCAGTTGCGGCGCCTCGAGGCCGCCAATGTAGGGTGCGTCGATCGAGCCCTTCGCCAGATCATCTTCGGTTCCGATCCGTAGCACCTCGTCGTCAGCCGGTGGGATCAGCGCCGCATGCGGGAGCAGCACCAGGAGATTCGGGTTGTGCTTCCTAATGATGTCCAGCCATCCGGGCCAGGTTTCCGCGCGGTTGACCCGGCTGGCGAGCGCCACCAGCGCGTCATGGAGCGCGTCCTCGGCCTTCTTCGCGTTGCCCTTCGGGCCGTAGTCGTAAGCCCTTGTGCTAGCGGCATAGGCGACTGACGCCACTCGGCCGAACGATGTGCGGGTCGGCAACGGCGCCCGACGGGAGCCGCCGCCCGGCGCACGCCGCAAATCGGGCGGCGTACCGTGGCGTTCGATCAGTTTGGAGAACCCCCAGAAATGAAGGGGGCAGGTCCGGTCGACGGATTGGTGGTTTGGGCAACCGGTGCAATCCCCAGTGAGCAGTCCGCTCGCGGCCTGCTCACACACCGACACCTTCGTATCGCGCGGGCGCGGGCCGGAATAGACGAACTCGATCGGGAAGAAGGCTGTGCCGCGACTGACGATCTGCACTCTCTCGACGTCATCGACACGGTGGCCAAGTTTCTTCTTGAGGTGGTCGTACAGAAGGCGCCCGTTGTTCGCCAGCGAGAGCATCACGCCCCGCATCTTCTCTTCGTCGAGCGTCAGCGTGTCGCCCAGCCGATAGGCCGCGGCACCAACGGCCTTGCGCAGCACTTTGATCGGCCCCGCGAGATCGTCGAGCAGCACCGGCGTGTCGTCACCGTCGGCCGTGGCGTCCAACCGCAGGCGTCCACCAAGTTGGTCGTCCGCGATGATGGCTAGATCGAACTGTCGCCGCTCGTCGAGATCGTCGAGGCTTGGAACGATGGGCGCCTCGGGGACGACCTCGAGCGTCCTCTCCCCCTCACCGATATCGCGGCTGGCCGGCATCACGCCAATGTTGATCCGTGCCGTCTGCACGATCCGGTTGCCATGGGAAAGCGTGATGCGCCCCTTTGACGACCCGTCGCCTTGAACGACGAAGTGAGCCGCCGTGCTGGCGCCCGCCGCGGGCAACGCGATTTCCCCGTGGGCCGTCGAGACCGTGTCGCCTTCGTCCGCCTCGCCCGCCTTTTTCGCGGGTACCTCTCTCTGCCACCCCGTTCTCTCGTTGAACCCGTGAACGACGCCACCTTCCAGCGCAAGGCTCACACCTATTTTGACGGCTCCGCTTCGGTAGTCGATTCCCTCGGAGGGAAAGGCCACATCCGTTCGGAGTCCGTCAGTCGATGGCCCGACGTGGATCGACAAAAACGTTTCATCGTCAGGAACCGGGCGATAGTGCTCCCACGCGAAAGGTGGCACGAGATGAGGATCGGCCCAAGCGGCCTGTATCCGGCGCGGCGGGGCAGTCCCGGCGACCGCTTGCGCCTCTTTCTTGAAAGCTTCGGCTACTGGAACGCCGTCGTCCCCTTCGCTGATCATCGCACGGTTGGCGACGAACGCCTCCAGGAATGGCTCCGCACCCGAGGCCGCCGCTGCCCGATCGATCCGCTGCGCCACCGCGGCGATCCGCAACCTGTCCAGGGCACGGGGAACGCCGATGATCGTAGGTGCTGGCGCCGAAGTCGGAGTGCGAACCGCGGCATGAACTGGAAGATCATGGGACAAGTTGCGGATGAACTCCCTATACCACCCCTTGCGGTAGTCTGCCTGGGCGCCGACCAGCGCTATCCCCGCCGCTCCAACCCTTTGAGCTAGCGCGTCGTAGGAACTGCCAGCCGCTTTGCTGGCGGCTATCGGATCATCGAACACCACGATGAAGCTGGCGCGGACGCGAGGCCGCGGCGGCTTCAGCAGCTCTTCGACCTCGTCCCGGGTTAGCAGGAGAATGTCGCAGGCGTCGTGCGCGCGCCCGATCCGCACCTCAACGCCAAGACGTGGGAGCCAGTCCCCATCGTATTCTTCTTCAAACAGTTGGCTGAGCGGTTCACGACTGGGACCGCCGAGAATGCCGATCGAGACCGGCCAATGCCATGTCGTGCGTTCTCTGCCGATGGTGCGGGACCTCAGAACGAGCCCCTGGATGCCCCAGACGGACATAAGCGCCTCCATAAGCGCGTCGGCGTCGCTCGTGTCTCGGAACTTCAAAGGATCAATAGAGATCGAGGGCATAGCGCGATGCTCTGCTCTCATGAGAACTTCCCTCCACCCCTCGGCAAGAAGGTTGGCATCCGAGTAGATCGTCTCCGGGTCGGTGCCGATGTGCTGAGCGCCCCGCCAGCCACACGTCACGGTGCCTCGCCAGGTTTCCTTGAGGATAGCGTCGGCGACATCCTCCGGCGTGCCAGCGTGCGGATACTGCTGCGTGGCTCTTGCCTCCAGAATGCCGAGCGCCGCGAGCGCGCAAGCGTATTCGGAGTCGTCGAGCTCCGCCCCCCAGCTTCCAAGGAAATTCCTGCGCATTTGATCCTCCCCGACGTTCCTCCCGACCATGCAGTGGCCACCCGCAGTGGAACCGGTGAGCAGACACGAAGTACATCTGGCCAAGGACTTTATACCGCCCACTATTCTATCGCCACAACTGCCCGAACACTTCCTGAGGGAATTTGCTCAAAGTCCAAGAGCTTCCGCGGAAGTCGAGCCCTCTAGCTGTCGGGGGGCATGGCCCGGCCAACCGATTGCCGATGAACCGATTTGCAAAGTCTAGCTTCGTCAGCTCAACTCATGTCGCGGAAAATTCTGGGGCGGCCAGGATGACTTCTGCCGTCAAATCCTGCCTGAGCATTTCTATGGGAAGACGACCATCCAGAGGAGGCGAAGGGCGGATCAGCCAAAGCCACGCGAGCCGAGGATTGAGGATTAAGGACAGCACTTGCCGTGTTCCCGCCGCGGGTCTGGCGTCGATTAACTGCGCCAATGGGAACACATGCTTGCGCGCGGTAGGGCGCCCGCAACCTACGAATTCGTTCATTGTGGCGGCCGCCAGAGGGTTCGTTGAACCGCGTCTTATCGATTGCTCTCGCAACTAATCCCTAATAGGGATCGGCGACAACTTTAGGAGACCGCACTTGTCAAATGAAATTGAACTTATCGAACTGACCGCTGACATTGTGGCGGCCTATGTCAGCAACAATCCTGTTCCCGTCGCCGATCTCCCCAATCTGATCGCCATTGTGAACGTAGCGTTGCTGGGTGTGGGTCAGCCAACTATCGAACCTGCGGCAGAGCTTATCCCTGCGGTCAACCCGAAGAAATCAGTGTTTCCGGACCACATAATTAGCCTGGAGGACGGCCGAAAGTTCAAGTCGATGAAGCGCCACCTTGGTTTGCTGGGTATGACGCCGGACGAATACAGGGCGAAGTGGGGTTTAGCGCGCGACTATCCGATGGTCGCTCCTGACTACGCCGCGCAGAGATCAGTGCTGGCGAAAGCGATCGGGCTCGGCCGCAAGGCAGCACCTCAGCCCGCGAAAAAAGCCGCGGCAAAGCGGAAGGCTAAGGCATAGCCGCGATGGCTCTGCGCCGGAAGAAAGGCCCACGTCCAACTCACGGATTTCGGCTGCCTGATGCACCCATCTTGAGGACATATTCCAGCCATCCGAAAGCGCAAAAAGTACCGCAATGAGTTTTCTCACGCTCGAAGAGGCACCCCACACCCTCGGACTTACGCGAGGGGTGTCCGGTCCCTCACAGTCGCGGAAATTCCGCGTAAGCACTGCGTAAGCAAGAGGCACCCGTAGCTCAGCTGGATAGAGCGTCGCCCTCCGAAGGCAGAGGTCACAGGTTCGAATCCTGTCGGATGCGCCACTTTTATATCGCAAAAACATATAGTTAGCAAGACCATTTCTTGATGGGAAAAGATCGGGAAAGACGTCGCGGAAGCACCACGGAAGCAGGCGGCATTGTGTTTGGGCTTAGCCGTATATCGATCGCCGTCGAGTCAGCCTCCATTTCTCCGCCAAACTAACTACTGGCTGCGGCAGCAACCGCGCTGATGATTATCAGACGCCAGTCATCAGGAGTACGCGGGTTTATCGCTCAAAGGAGAGGCGCAAGCTCGCCGAGTTCGGACGAAGCCATCAACGGGCAACGTCTCAAAATTGTAAAATCGTACTACGCTTTCCGCCAGAAGGCCCTGAAGGCCCTCGCAAGAGGGCCTTCAGGCAGCGGTCTACACAAGATGCTCGGCTTCCAGCGCTTCGCGAACAGAATCGGGAAGGCGCCATTGCCATGCCTCTGCCGTATGGTCCCATTGATATTCGAAGAAGTTCGCCTGATCGTCATAACCCGGCGTATTGGCCATGCGCCGGCCGAAGGCACCCATAAGGCCGGAGAACTGCCTATTGGTATAATTGCTTGCTGCGTAGAGGTCCGCGCTTGAAGCCCAATCAGGATGGGCCTCATAGATCTTCTTGAGCACAGCTAGGACTCCGGCCGAGAGTGGGATGCGCGTCAACACACGCCGCGCAAACTCAAATGTCACGAACTTTGAGCCGTCGCCTGCAGCCAACGGCACCGGCTGCTCGGGGGCATTTTTAACCGGAATTGCGATGACCTGCTGATCAGGCTGCATCGTCTGTATGACATGGCTGATTTCCTCGGGCGTTCCTTCAAACATATACATCTTCATTAGAGGCTCCTCTGATCTGCTCCAAGCGAGCCGATAGCACCTATCTAGGGGGACTCAAGGCCAATTGCAAGGCTGGAGCAAGGCGCTAGCATGCCTTTTTCTTTCAATTTTTGCTTTGACATTGCCTCGTGGTTGCTCCGGCCTCGCTAGGAGGGTAATGGCAGGCAGTACTCCGCAAGGAGTTGCTGCACGTCAAATCCATTGCCGAGGATCGACGTAGCAATCCCTGCCCAGGCTCATAGCTAGTTGAGCCTTCTTGTTGAAGGGCAAGCCTGGCGGCATCGCGATGTGCTTAAGCTGTAGCTGTAGGAGATCCGTCGGTAACGCTACGCCTCGCACCGGCATCGGTCAGGAGATGCGCCAACGCCTGACCCGGTCAAGTTAAAGAGATCGTTTGCCGTCTCTCCGCTAACAGCTTGGATCTGCGACAAGCCGCCGATCGGTCTGCCCCAGCAATGCTCAAGGGCGGCATTCCGGTCCAAAAGGGCTTGCGGTCGAAGAATAGCAAATCGGTCCGATAATTCTTCGCAAGCGGCCGGCTATGATGCCTGAAAGTTGGGACTGAGGAACTGGCAAGGGCTATGCAACGAGAAACTGAGATGGCACTTTTCTATTTTCCTCTTGCTCCTCACCGAGACTGCTAAAGCTAGGAATGATAATAGGAATTTTGACGGGCTGAGCGCCGTCCGAGACGTGAACACCGGGGGACCACATGCAAGTGGATTTTGAGATCGATCTGGATCAGGCCGACCAAGATGCGTTGATGGCAGCGTTAGGCTGCAATGCCGCTGAACTAGGCCTGACAATCTCGAAACACGCCAAGGCGGCGCTTCGCGAATATCTTGAGTGCTACCTTGGTCGCCGCTCGTTTTCGCGTGGTGGCGATGTTCTGGAGTTCAGGCTCAGCCTTCTGACACAGCATGCATTTGACAATCAGATACCAGACGATGCTCGCGTATCACGGCTGTTTCAAACGACCCCAGCAGCGAGCCGGACGATCATTCGCAATGCGCTGTCCAAATTTCGCTATGAGCTAAAGGCGGCTTCGGAAGCAACAGTGAAATCTTTGCTGGAAAGCATTCGCTGGGAGGGAGACAAATGCTACGTCGAGTCCAAGGCACAGAATGTGATCGAGCTTATAAATCAACGCCTGACCGAGCTTGACGCGACGCTTCCGTCGGTCAAACGTGTTCCCGACAGCATCGCGACATACGCAATCAACGAGCTGGCCTACAACAAGCTTTGTGACGCGGTGGCAGCTACTCGCGTCGCGAAACCTGAATAGATGAGCGACGCACTCGCCTCGGCAAGCCTACTCCTCGCGGCGCTCGCGCTCGTTTATGGCGCGTGGAGCACCTCCATAGAGGCAGCCATCAACAAGACGTTCTCCGCGAACGCTACGATTAAGGCGAAAGAAAAGGGAGACATTCGGCGTATTAGAAATTACCGCGCGCTCCCCCTAGCGATATCTGCAGCCCTCGTTTTCATCCTTTTCTTACCACGTAGCTTCCAACTCCTATGCGTCGTGGTCCGTTGTATGGGCAGGGATGGCTGCCGCTATGACGATGTCTCAGCCGTTTTCCTGCTGACCCAATGCCTAGTGGCCGGATTGACCGTCCACCTAGCGTTCCAAATTGCGAAGCTCAATGAGAACCTTAAATAGCTCAACGGCGTTCCAAGAATTCGTTGTCAATGGCGCGCTGGCACGAAATAGATGGATCTGGGCGTTGCGCTGAATGCCGCTTTTCGAAACGCGCCGCTTTCACTATTTACGTCGCACCATATTTGCTTCGGACGGAGTCGCGCAAATCGGCTCCAGCGCCACACAGCCGGATTTTACGCCTAAGGTTCTTTTCCTACTCCGACTTAATGCCAATGGTAGCCAACTGCCCTAAATGCAGATCGGCTGTCTGCTTTTTCAGACCGACTTTGTCGGCCGCGAGTGCTTGATATCGCCGGCAATCCCCTTGGACGACGGATCGCTCAGGCCGTTCAAGTGGGAGCCTCCCGGCAATCTTTTTCAAGTCATCAAGGACGGAAGCAATGTGCGGCCAGGGAAAGTCTGTTGGATCGTCGATGTCGCGATCGGCCCCAGCGATGATTTCAAGCTTGGCGACAACGCCAAGAAGCGATCGGGCCTTCACGTGGGGGATTTTGTCTTGAAGCTTCAGGGCAGCAGTTGTGGCCTCGACTTCCGCTTGGCAGGCGATCGAATAGCCGACCTTCTTATCCATCGCGTCCGGGGCCGCAGCGTCGAGGACGCGCCTCTCTAGACGCTGTTGAAGTCGGCAAAGGACATGCGACACATGCTGTGCTCGCAACCAGCCTTGGAGCAGTGCAAGAGCCGGGTCCGCCTCGTCGAAACGGTCTACCCCGTGGGCCATCTGCCGTTGCCCTCGCCCGTGCGTGACGGAAGGCAAAGTCGTGCTATTGTCGGAATCAGCCATGATCCGAGCTCCTCAACAGCTTTGGCGTGGCCAGGCCGGATTGGTGGTTGCATCACCCATCCGGCCGCCAAGTGAAACCGAGACTACACACAGTGCACTACCTAAGCAACCAAAATCACCATAATATGGTGATTTTATGAATCCGATGCAGTGCCGCATGGCTCGGGCTGCATTAGGATGGGGTGTTTTAGACCTCTCAAAAGAGGCCAAAATATCAACCCAGACGATTGTTCGCTTCGAAAGAGGCGAGGCGTTGAAGCAATCGACTATGGATTTGATAAGAAGCACGTTCGAAAGCGCCGGCATTGAATTCATTCCAGAGAATGGCGGCGGCCTTGGCGTTCGTCTGTCTCGCAATCAGAACTGACGCTCTTTTCGCCATGCAACAGGATCGGCGATCCACCGATTGACATCGGATTCCCGCCAGCCAGCCCCGTTTATGCTGATCTTGATCTGAGCCGGGAACGTGCCTTCGGCGATCTTGCGATAGATTGTCGAGCGGGACAGGCCGGTCCGGTGAAGGACGGTTCTGAGGCGTATAATGCGATCCGGCTCGAACATAGCTTGCCCTGCTCATCAGTGGTTGTTGCTGGTATCCGCTGAGACAGACAGGACGAACCCGTGCTGGAGACAATCAGGTTTGTCGCTTCAGCCGCCTGCGGCGTGGAAATGGCGGCAAATCGGATGGATCAGATTCCTATGCCGCGCCCCCTTCCCACGCTGATGCCATGATTGAACGCGAGCTCCACACCTAGACGCCGGCCGGATTCGACTTCGATGCCAAGCGCCTTCTTTTGATTGGCAAGGAGTGACTCAAGTTGAGGATCGCGTTCGAGGCTCTTTGCCATATCGGACATCTCCAAACGGGTCGACTTGTAGCCAGACGTGTCGCCGGCCTGGTATTGGCGCTGGCCCGTACGCTCGAGCTTTTGCCAGCGTTCCACGAAACGGTCCGCGCGGCGGTCGGGATCGAGATCCAATCCGGTGCGGATTTCCGTCTCAAGCTGAAGCGCCAGCACGATGCGGCTGACGCGGCCGGCCCCCGCCTCGCGGACAAGCTCGGGGTTTTTGACATAGGCCGCTTCGGCGTCACGCCAGCCGTGCGGCCGAACCTTCTCAAACGCGCTCCGGGCATCCCTCAATTCGCGCATCTGCTCGGGGCTACCCTGTCCGTCAGCATTTCCAGTGCTGAGGATTGCGTCAAGTGCCCGCGCGTGACGCACAAGCGCCTTCGTGCGGGCGCTGCGCAACACCGCTTCCGGGTCCCCCGGCACATCCCTGTCGCGTGGCACTAACGTGGTGGGAACTTCTCTTCCGGGCGTGGCGCCAACATCTCGGATCTGCGCTCCAGTATCTTCCCTTCCCGGCCTGCGTGCACGCTCCCGCCCGGGCTCGGCGTCTCCGGGTGAGCGCAACCCGTCCAGCAGCCCGTCGATCCGGTCGCGGAGCTTTTCCGGAACAATCCGGCGCACGATCTCGACCACACGCTCGCGGAAGGTGATGCCACGCCGCTCGGCATAGCTCTGAGCTGGATCGGCTTGCTCGTAGTCCGACGCCATGTCTTTCGCGCGGTCGCGTGACAGCGTGCGGATGAGCCGGTCTCTTGTCGCGAAGTCATCGCTGCCATAATGCAGGTTCATCCCGTCTCGATGCCGCGATAGGGCAACATAACTCCCATGGGCGTCCATGCCCGGCGTCGCTAGAACGTGGGTTCGGTCGACGGTCATGCCCTGCGCCTTGTGGATGGTCGCGGCATAGCCGTGGTCAATGTGGGCATAGTCTTTCAGGTCGAAACGCACCGACCTGCCGTCGTCGGTGCGTGCCGTCACGCTCTGTGTGCTGACGTCCTCCACGATGCCAAGCGTGCCGTTCTTGACACCGAGCCCGCGCTCGTTGCGAAGGAACATGACACGGTCGCCGCGCGCAAAACTTCTCACCCCGCGTTCGACATCCACCTGAACATCGTCGCCGAGATCGCCGGCAGCGCGCATGCGCTCACGCGCTGCCTGGTTGAGCGCACGCACCTCGTCGTTTGTGTGGGTGAGAATGATCCGGCTCTCTTCGGGCTCTGCCTGCCTGTCGCGATCCCAGCGCTCGACAAGATCGCTGCGCGCCTCGTCGCGCGTTGCAGCCTGGTGCACCATGCCTTGCGCGTCATAGACGCCGATCGCCGCGCCGATCCTGCCAGTTGCCAGATCGCGCGTCGCGTCACGCTGCCAGTCCTCGCGCTGCCGACGCACCTGGCCGATTTCGACGCCGCCATGTCGCTCGTGAATGGAACGGAATGCAGCGCCCGCTTCGATCGCCTGCAACTGCTGCGGATCACCAACCAGCACGACTTTTGCGCCAACGTCCGACGCATGGGAGAGCACGCGCTCCAACTGGCGCGTGCCGACCATGCCAGCCTCATCGATCACCAGGACATCGCGCGCGGTAAGCAGATCGCGGCCCTGTCCCCAACCATGTTCCATACTGGCGATTGTGCGCGACGGAATGCCTGATCCGCTTTCGAGATTCTCGGCCGCGATGCCGGAGAGTGCCGCACCTCGAACCTCGTAGCCTGCGGCCGCCCATGCCTGGCGCGCAACCCCCAGCATCGCGCTCTTGCCAGTACCGGCAAAGCCGACAACGACACCGAGACCGCGCCCATCGGTGATGTGATCAAGGGCGTCGATCTGCTCGCCTGAAAGAGCAAGAACACGTTGCACTGCCCGCGCCACAGCCGCCTCGCGATGTGCGTCACTCACAGCATGGCGCTCCTGTCCGGCCATGCGTTCCGCCGCGTGGTGCAGGCGCTGTTCGGTCTCGATCATCTGCTGCGTGGTGAAGCGATCTTCGCCGCGTCCGTCCTTGCCGAGTTCGACCAGATCGGGCGCGTTGCTGATGGCTGCCATGACTGCATTGAACTGCTCCATTCCGTCGCTGTGCCGATGCGAGAACTTCGCCATGTCCTTTCGGGTGAAGGTCGATTGCTGATGCGTGATGGCATCCAGCGCCACGGATGGATCCGCGATAATCCGCGCGCCATTGTTGCGCGCAATCTCGCGGTGCAGTTCGGCGCGATCTGCTTCAATGCCGGCAGCGTCAAGGCCGCTTCCCTCGATGCGTTGAGCCGGTGCACCAATCTGGGTCTGCGGCTCCAGCGCTATGCCCTGCGCCTCCAGACTGCGATGATCGATGCGGGCGTCTATGTCGAGTTCGGCAAGGCGCTCATTGGCAAGTTCGGCCCATCGCTCGCGCCAGCGCTCGACAAGTTCGGTTTGGTTCCAGCCGCGCACCTTTGGACCAAAACCGTTCTCGTCCACGGAGCGCATGGTGAGCATGACGTGGGCATGCGGTTTTGGACTGCCATCCTCTGCCCTGTCCCAATGTACATTGAGATCGGCGACCATGCCCCGGCTGACAAACTCGGCTTGCACGAAGTGGCGCGCCAGTTCGATGCCTTGCGCCTGGCTCAGTTCGCGTGGAAGGGCAAACTCCACCTCGCGGGCCAACTGCGCATCCTTGCGCACCTCAAACGCCTCAACATCGTTCCACAGCCGTTCGCGGTCACTCCAGGCCCCAAGTGCATTCTCCGGCAGCAGAACCTCGGAATGCACGACACCGCGCTTGGCAGAAAAGTCATGGCTGCGTTCGATGCGCTCGTCGCGCAGCCGGGAGGCCGAGCGGTAGGCGGCCGACGCCACAGCACTGCTCCCAGCCTTGCGGCCAATGACCTTGACGTGAAGATGATAGATCGCCATCGCGACAGGATGTGCGTTGGG